>NZ_JAHHWP010000017.1:0-147726 GCF_018729305.1 Phycicoccus mangrovi
CCGAATGGGCCTACCGGCAGGTCTTCACCAGCAACCAAGCCCGCGCCGACGCCCTTGCCCCCTGGCTCGAGCTGTACAACACTCAGCGACGCCACACCGCCCTCGGCGGACTCCCACCGACCAGCCGCCTGTCACCAACCTGATGGCCGGGTACATCTAGGGTCGACGGGGTGAGCACCCCCATCGCCGAGTACGCCCTCCTCGGGGACACCGAGGGCGCGGCCCTCGTCAGCCGGCACGGCGCCGTCGACTGGCTCTGCCTCCCCCGCTTCGACTCCCCCGCCTGTTTCGCGGCCGTCCTCGGGACCGACGACCACGGCCGCTGGTTCCTCGGGCCGGTCGACGAGGCGACGGCGACGCGCGCCTACCGCGAGAACAGCTTCGTCCTCGACACCGTCCACGAGACCGCGACGGGGCGGGTGCGTGTGACCGACCTCATGCCGTTCGGCGACGGTCGCGCCGACCTCGTGCGCATCGTCGAGGGCCTCGAGGGCGAGGTGCCGATGCTCCACGAGTGGGTCGTGCGGACGGGGTACGGCAAGGTCCTGCCCTGGGTGTCGCGCACCGAGGACTGCGACGGCGTCACGGTCATCCGCGCCATCGCGGGCCCGGACATGCTCGTGCTGCGCGGCGACCGGCTGCCCGAGCCCACCGACCACCACCACCGGGACGAGTTCACGGTCCGCGCGGGCGAGCGCTACGAGTTCGCGATGACCTGGGTGCCGTCGTGGTGCGAGGTCCCCGGCGCGCTCGACGTGCCGAGCCGCGTCGACGACACCGTGCGGCGGTTCGACGACTGGGCCGCACGGCACACCCACGAGGGGCCCTACCGCGACGCGGTCACCCGCTCGTTGCTCGTCCTGCGCCTGCTCACCGACGAGCTGCGCGGCGGCATCGTCGCCGCCCCGACGACGAGCCTGCCCGAGGACGTCGGCGGCGAGCGCAACTGGGACTACCGGTACTGCTGGCTGCGCGACGCCTCGCTCACCCTCGAGGCGCTGCTCGCCTGCGGCTACGTCGACGAGACGCGGCTGTGGCGCGACTGGCTCGTGCGGGCGGTCGCCGGCGACCCGGCCGACCTCCAGATCATGTACGCCGTCGACGGCAGCCGCGAGCTGCCCGAGCGCACGCTCGACCACCTGCCCGGCTACGAGGGCTCGCGGCCGGTGCGGGTCGGCAACGCGGCGGTCGACCAGCGCCAGAGCGACGTCCTCGGCGAGGTGATGATCGCGCTCGACGAGGCCCGGCGCCTCGGCGTCAGCGAGTCGCACGAGTCGTGGGCCGTGCAGAAGGCCCTCGTCGACGACCTCGCGGACCACTGGGACCAGAGCGACAACGGCCTCTGGGAGATCCGGGGCGAGCCGCAGCACTTCACGCACTCGCGGGTCATGGTCTGGGCCGCCTTCGACCGGGCCGTCCGGGCGGTCGAGGAGGACGGCCACGAGGGCGACGTCGAGCGCTGGCGCGCCCTGCGCGACCGCGTCCACACCGAGGTGCTCGAGAAGGGGTTCGACACCGAGCGCGGCACCTTCGTCCAGCACTACGGCACCCGCGAGGTGGACGCGGCACTGCTGCTCATCCCCACCGTCGGCTTCCTGCCGGCCGACGACGAGCGCGTGCTGGGCACCGTGCGGGCCGTCGAGGAGGACCTGCTGCGTGACGGCTTCGTCCTGCGCTACCGCACCGAGAGCGGCGTCGACGGGCTGAGCGGCGACGAGAACCCGTTCCTCGCCTGCTCGTTCTGGCTCGCCGGGGCCTACGCCCGGTGCGGCCGGGTCGACGACGCGCACACGCTGATGGACCGGCTGCTCGGCATCCGCAACGACCTCGGCCTGCTCTCGGAGGAGTACGACCCGTCGACCGACCGGCTCGTCGGCAACTTCCCGCAGGCGTTCTCGCACCTCGCGCTCGTCCACGCGGCCATCGCGATCGCGGAGGCCGACGCGCAGGCCGGGCGGCGGTAGCGTCGGCGGCATGACCGGCACCCGGATCGACCCCGCCCAGTACGTCGACGCGCACACCGCCCGGCTCGTGGCCACGACGCGGGCCCTGCCCGACGCGGCCGGCCCGACGCTCTGCGAGGGGTGGACCCGCGGGCACGTCGTCACCCACGTCGCGCGCAACGCCGACGGGCTGGCGCGGCTCGTGCGCTCGGCCGTCGACGGCACCCGCGAGACGATGTACGCGAGCCGGGAGCAGCGCAACGCCGACATCGACGAGGGCGCGGGGCGCTCCCCCGCCGAGCTCGCCGACGACCTCGAGCGCACGGCCGCCGCGTACGCCGCCGAGGCCCCGCGCCTGGGCCCGGAGCACGCCGGGCACGCGCTCGAGCGCACCCCCTGCGACGTGCGCGGCACCGCAGCCGACGTCCCGATGATGCGGCTGCGCGAGGTGACGTGGCACCACGTCGACCTCGACGCCGGCTTCGGCTTCGCCGACCTCGAGCCCGAGCTCCTGCTGGCCTTCCTCGACGAGGAGGCCGAGCGCCTGCGCACCCTCGACGACGCCCCGGACGTCACGCTGCGCTCGGACGAGGGCGAGGAGTGGACCATCGGCCTGGGCACGACCTCGGTGACCGGCAGCCGCGCCGCGCTCCTCGGGTGGCTCGCCCGCGGCCTCACCGACGGTGTCTCCGCCGACCCCCTGCCCCGACTCCCGGACGGACGATGACCATGGCCTACACCGGCGACGTGACCCCCGGCGGCCCGAGCGACGTGCGCGAGCTCGGCCCCGCGACCCTGCGCAAGATGTCGGTCTCGGACATGCACAACAACGTCTACCTCCTCACCTGCACGGCCACCGGCGAGCAGCTGATGGTCGACGCCGCGGACGACCCCGACCGCTGCCTCGCGCTCGTGGCCGAGGGCACCGGGCGCCTCGACCACCTCGTGACGACGCACCAGCACTGGGACCACGTGCGGGCGCTGGAGGACGTCGCCCGCGCCACCGGTGCCCGCACCTACGCCGGTGAGGACGACGCGGACGCGCTGCCGCTGGCCCCGGACGTCCGTCTGCGACAGGGCGACACGCTGCGCGTCGGCGAGCTCGAGCTCGACGTCGTGCACCTGCGCGGCCACACCCCCGGCTCGGTCGCACTGGCCTGGCGCGCACCAGACGGGGTGACCCACCTCTTCACCGGCGACACCCTCTTCCCCGGCGGCGTCGGCAACACGAAGAACGAGGGCCAGGACTTCGACGCCCTCTACGGCGACGTCACCGAGCGCATCTTCGGCGTCTACGACGACCAGACGTGGTTCTACCCGGGGCACGGCGGCGACTCGACGCTCGGGGCGGAGCGGCCGCACCTGGACGAGTGGCGCGAGCGCGGATGGTGATGGCTAGCCTGCAGCGGTGACGACCGCCGCCGACCGGGTACCCGCTCCCCTGCTCGTCCTCGCGGGGGTCGTGTCCGTCCAGTTCGGCGGGGCGCTGGCGCAGACCCTCGTGCCGGTCATCGGCGCCGGCGGGTCGGTCGTCATGCGGCTGCTCTTCGCGACCGCCCTGCTGCTGGCCTTCGTCCGGCCGCGCTGGCGCGGGCACACCCGGCGCGCCTGGGCCACCGTCGCGGCCTTCGGCGTGGCGCTCGGCCTCATGAACTACACCTTCTACCAGTCGCTGGCGCACCTGCCGATCGGCGTCGCGGTGACCATCGAGTTCATCGGTCCGCTGACGCTGGCGGCGGTGCTCTCGCGGCGCGTCGTCGACGCCCTCGGGGTGCTCGCGGCCGCGGCGGGCGTCGTGCTCATCTCCGAGGCGCTCGAGGTGCCGTTCGCCGAGCTGGAGTGGACCGGCATCCTGCTCGCCCTGGCCGCCGGCGGTTTCTGGGCGGCCTACATCGTCCTGTCCGGGCGCACCGGTGCGGCGTTCCCGAAGCTCGAGGGCCTGGCGCTCGCGATGGTCGTCGCCACCCTCGTCACGCTGCCGCTCGGCATCACGAGCGTCCCGTCGTGGACCGGCGAGGCGCTGCTCAAGGGACTCGGTATCGCGGTGCTGTCGTCGGTGCTGCCCTACTCGCTCGAGCTGCTGGCCCTGCGCCGGCTGCGCGCGCAGGTCTTCGGCATCCTGCTGAGCCTCGAGCCGGCCGCCGCCGCGGTCGCGGGGCTGGTCGTGCTCGGCCAGCGGCTCGCGCCGAGCCAGCTCGTCGGGATGGCGCTCGTCGTCGGCGCGTCGGCCCTCGTCCTCGGGCTCGGGGCGCGCAAGGACCCCGCCGAGGCGCAGGCCGCCTGAGCCGCCGGACCGGGCCGGAGGTCAGTCCTCGACGAGCTCAGGGTGGCGCCGGGTGCGCCAGAGGCTGAGCACGGTCGTGACACCGAGGATGACGACGATCGCGCCGAGCGAGACGGCGATCGGGATCTCGGGGACCGGCACCTTCTCGCCGCCGTTGATGAACCCGAGCTCGTTCTCGTGGAGGGCGTGGAGGATGAGCTTGACGCCGATGAAGGCGAGCAGCACGGCGAGGCCGTAGCTGAGGTAGATGAGCTTCTTGAGCAGGCCGCCGATGAGGAAGTACAGCTGCCGCAGACCCATGAGGGCGAAGAGGTTGGCGACGAGGACAAGGTACGGCTCGTCGGTGAGACCGTAGATCGCGGGGATCGAGTCGAGCGCGAAGAGCAGGTCGGTCGTGCCGAGGGCGACGATGACGAAGAAGAGCGGGGTGGCGAGGCGACTGCCGTTCTGCCGGGTGAAGAGCTTCGTGCCGTCGTAGTCCTCGCTCGCCGGGAAGCGCTTGGACACCAGGCGCATGAAGCGGTTCTGCTCGTACTCGTCGTCGTCGGTCTCGCCGCCGCTGGCCAGCTTCCACGCCGTGTACACGAGGAACGCGCCGAAGATGTAGAAGACCCAGCTGAACCGGTCGATGGCGGCCGCGCCGACGGCGATGAAGATGCCGCGCAGGACGATCGCGATGACGATGCCGACCATGAGCGCGAACTGCTGGTACTTCTCCGGCACCCGGAAGCTCGCCATGATGAGGATGAAGATGAAGAGGTTGTCGACCGACAGCGAGTACTCGGTCAGCCAGCCCGCGAAGAACTCGCCGGCGATCTGGCCCCCGGCGGTGAACCAGAGCCCGAGGCCGAAGAGGACCGCGGCGCCGACGTAGACCGCCAAGGCCGACACGAGCTCCTTGGTCGACGGGCGGTGCGGGCGGCGGGCGATCACCGCGATGTCGAAGGCGAGGACGGCGACGGCGACGCCGATCGTCACCCACCAGACCCAGGGGGCGAGGTCGAGGTCGCTGGTGGCGGCGGGCAGCAGGGCGGGAAGCACCGCGCCAGCGTAACGGTGGGTGGACGCCCCGTTGCGCCACGTCCGCGCGCTCCTAGGCTGGCGGCCATGGCCAGCATGCTCGACGACCTCTCCCTGCTGACGAGCCTGCACCGGCAGGTGGTCGAGGAGTCCGGACGCGCGGACCTCCTCGAGCTGACCGACGCCCTCGAGCGGCGCTGCCGGGGCGAGGAGGACGGCGACCCCGCGGCGCTCGTGGCGGCCCTCGACCCGGACACGACGTCGCGGCTCGCGCGCCTGCTGACCGTGCACCTGCACCTGACCAACCTCGCCGAGGAGCGCCACCGGGCCCGGTCCCTGCGTCGCGAGGACGGCGAGTACGGCGGCGGCAGCGACACCGGCGACATCGGGCCGGCCGTCGCCGCGGCGGGTCCGGACGCCCGGGCGCGCCTGGAGCGGATGCGCATCCACCCCGTGCTGACCGCCCACCCGACCGAGGCGCGCCGCCGGGCGGTGGCGTCGGCGCTGCGCCGCATCGCCGAGCACCTCGACACGCACGCCGACCCGGGCTCGGGCCCCTCGGAGCGGGCCCGTGCGCGGCGCCGGATGCTCGAGGACATCGACATCCTCCAGCGCACGTCGACGCTGCGCATCACCCGGCCGACGCCGGCCGACGAGGTGAAGACGGTGCTCACGGTCTTCAGGCAGTCGCTCATCCACGCCGTGCCGCGGTTCCAGCGCGCGGTCGAGGCGGCCTTCGGTGGCGACGAGCGGCCCTCCGACACACCGCTCCCGCCCATCGTGCGGTTCGGGTCCTGGGTCGGCGGCGACCGCGACGGCAACCCGTTCGTCACCGCCGAGGTGACGCGCGAGACGGTCCGCGCCCACGCCGACCAGGCGCTCGAGATCCTGCACGACGCCGTCGACCGGGTCGCGCGGATGATCACGGTCGACGAGGAGTCAACGCCCCCGACGGCGGCGCTGCGCGACGCCCTCGCCAACGACGCCGCCGCCCACCCACGCCTGCTCGCCGAGGTGACCAAGGACTCCCCCAACGAGCCGCACCGGCAGAAGCTGCTCGTCGTCGCGGCCCGCCTGGCCGCGACGCGGGACGAGCGGGCCGGTGTCGCGTACGGCTCGCCCGAGGAGGCGCTGGCCGACCTCGCCCTCGTCCAGGACTCGCTCGTCGCGGCGGGCGACGCGCGCACGGCCCACGGCGAGCTGCAGGACGTCGTGTGGATGGTGCAGACGTTCGGGTTCCACCTCGCGGAGCTCGAGGTGCGGCAGCACTCGGCGGTCCACCGGGCCGCGCTCGTCGAGGCGCTCGGGCTCCTGCCGGACGACGCCCGGCCGACCGACCCCGAGGCCGCCGCCACCGACCCCGCGCTGCTGGACCGGCTCGCGGTCGACGGCTGGCCCGAGCTCGTCGGGGCTCCCGGCGAGCGGACCCGCGAGGTGCTCGACACCCTGCGCGTCATGGCCTGGCTCCAGCAGCGGTGGGGCCGGCGCAGCTGCGGCCGGTACGTCGTCTCGTTCAGCCAGTCGGCCGCCGACCTCGTCGCCGTGCGGGCGCTGGCCCGGCTCGCCGTCGGGTCGCGCCCGCTCGCCCTCGACGTCGTCCCCCTCTTCGAGACCGGGGCCGACCTCGACGCCGCCGACCACACGCTCGAGGAGTGGGTCGCGTTGCCGTCGACGGCGACGTGGCTCGAGGGCGTCGATCGGCAGGTCGAGGTGATGCTCGGCTACTCCGACTCGGCCAAGGACGTGGGTCCGGCGGCGGCCACCCTCGCGCTGCACCGCGCGCAGGTCGGGCTGGTCGCGTGGGCCCGGCGGCACGGGGTCGAGCTGACGCTGTTCCACGGTCGTGGCGGGTCGCTCGGGCGTGGTGGCGGTCCGCTGCACCGGGCCATCGCGGCGCAGCCGACGGGCTCGGTCGACGGGCGGTTCAAGGTGACCGAGCAGGGCGAGGTGATCTTCGCCCGGTACGCCGACGTGCGCATCGCCGAGCAGCACCTCGAGCGGGTCGCATCGGCCGTGCTGCTGACCGACGCGCCGGAGCACGTCGCCGCGCGCGACGAGGCTGCCGGGCGGTTCGACGCGGTGGGTTCCGCTGTGGCAGAGGCGAGCCGGACGGCGTTCCGCTCGCTGGTGGAGCAGCCGGGCTTCGCGGACTTCTTCGCGATGTCGAGCCCGCTCGACCTCCTGGCCGACCTGCGGCTCGGGTCACGCCCGTCGAGGCGCAGCGGCTCGGAGTCGGGGCGCAGCCTCGACGACCTCCGCGCCATCCCGTGGGTGTTCGCGTGGTCGATGACGCGGGTCAACCTGCCCGGCTGGTACGGCCTCGGCAGCGGACTGGCCGCGCTCGGCGACCTCGACGAGGCGCGGCAGGCCTACCGCGAGTGGCCGGTGTTCGCGGCGCTCGTCGACGTCGCCGAGATGAGCCTGGCCAAGACCGACGACGACCTTGCGGCCGCGTTCCTCACCCTCGGCGGGCGGCCGGAGCTCGCGACCCAGGTGCTCGACGAGCTCGCCCTGACCCGGCGGATGGTGCTGGAGCTGCTCGGGCAGGACGAGATGCTCGAGCGGAAGCCCCACCTGTACACCGCGGTCGGGCTGCGTCGGCCGTTCGTCGACATGCTCAGCCACCTGCTCCTGCGCGGGCTCGGTGAGCTGCGGGCGACCGGCGAGGACGAGGGGTCGGAGTGGCACCGGCCGCTCCTGCTGACCGTCAACGGGCTGGCGGCGGGGCTGCAGAACACCGGGTGAGGGCGTGCGCCGGCCGGTCGCGGTTGGCGCTCGAACAGGCCTGGGGTGCAGGCACTTTCGTTGTCCACAGGGGCGTCTCAACCCTTGTCCGTCGAACAGATGTTCGGTACACTGAGGCATGGACACCGAGACCCTCTCCCGCCGCATCGCGGCGCTGCGCGAGGAGTGTGCGCGGCTGGGGGCCGAGCTGGTCGAGGGTGGTCACTCGCTGTCGTCGGAGGAGGCGTTCGCGCTCGCGGGGGAGCTGCAGGGTGTCGTGAACGCGGCCGAGGGGGCCACGGCGGTGGCAGGTGCGTGGGGTGCGCGGGTGGAGACGACGGTGCGGTCGGGGTCGTGGGAGCGGGTGCACCCGGTGGGGTTCGTCGACGCGATGGCCGCGACGCGAATGTCATTGGCGACGGGTCTGACCGAGGGGGTCGCGGGTCGGAAGGCGGCGCTGGGGGCCGCGCTGGGTGAGCGGTTCCCGCAGGTGCGTGACCTGCTGATCGAGGGTGCGGTCGCGGTGGTTAACGTGCAGAAGGTCGTCGACGCGTGCGCGGGTTTGGACGTGGAGGCGTGTGTGCGGGTCGATGCGGACCTGGCGCCGCGGCTGGCGGGGATGGATCCCTCCCGTGTCACCAGTGAGGCGCGCAGGGTGGCGACGCGGGTGGCGGCCGACCAGGTCGCGGCGCACGTGGCGCGGACGCGCAAGGGGCGCCGGGTGGAGGTGTGCCCGGGCGAGGACGGTCTGACGGACTGGTTCGCCTCGTTGCCGACGGCGACGTCCTCGGCGATGTGGGCGGCGGTGGAGGAGCTGGCCGGGGACTACCGGCAGGTCGACGAGGCCCTCTCGGTGCCGGAGTCGCGGGCGGACGCGCTGGCCGACCTCGTGCTGCGCAACGTCAAGGTCTCGGCGCAGGTCACCCTCGGCGTGCCGGTGGTGAGCGACCGTCCCGCACCCGAGGAGCAGTGCGGGACGTGGTTCCGGGTGAAGTGGGACGACGACGAGACGGTCATCGACGCCACCACCGGGGAGGTCGTCCGGTACGGCGACCTCGACCCGACGTCCCGCGAGGAGCTGTCGTGGCTGGAGGAACCCGCAGACGACCCGAGCGACCGCAGCGTCCTGCAGGCCGAGGTCACGCCCGGGTACGCGGTGTCCGGGACGCAGCTGCCCGGTCTGGGCTGGGTCGACCCCGCCACCCTCGCCAACCTCCTCAAGCTGCTGCCGTTCGAGGTCGCCCGCGCGGTCCTCGAGGCCGACACCGGCACCCTGGCCTCCCTCACCACCGCCGCGTACAAACCCCCCAAGGCCATCGCCGAGTTCGTGAAGACCCGGGACGGGACGTGCCGGATGTGGGGCTGCACCAGACCCGCCGAACACTGCGACCTCGACCACGTGAGGCCCTGGCCCACCGGCCAGACCACCCCCACCGGGCTGGCAGACCTCTGCCGACGACACCACCGCTTCAAGCAACAAGGACGCTGGCGACCCCACCTCGCCCCCGACGGCACCGTCACCTGGCACGGACCCGACGGCGCCACCCGCACCACCGAACCCCAGCACCGCGTCCCGAACCCGCTCGAACACCCTTAGGGTGCCCGCATGGGGTTCTCGTTCTCGGCCGCTGCGGCCGCCGTCGGCCTGTGCGCCGTGTTCGTCGGGTTCTTCGCCGGCTTCGGCGGGATGTCGTGGGAGGGAGCGATTCTCGTGTCGGGCGTACTCCTGCTCGTCGTCGCCGGTGTCGTGCGGTGGTACAGCGGCCTCTCGGCCGAGATTCCCCCGGAGCGCTGACCGGCGGACGGGGAGGGCGTGCAGGAATCGACACATTCGGCGATTCCTGCACGGGAGCGGAGGCGGGCAGCGGATGGGCCAGGTCCGTCGGCATCGCGGGCCCGTCACGCGGCTGGCCCCGGTCTAGGGTCGAACGCATGCGCTACCGACGACTGGGCAACAGTGGAACCGCGGTCTCCGAGCTCTGCCTCGGCACGATGACCTTCGGGACGGAGACGGACGAGGCCGGCTCGCACGAGCAGCTCGACGTCTTCCTCGAGGCGGGAGGCACGCTCGTCGACACCGCGAACGTGTACTCCGGCGGAGTGTCCGAGGAGATCATCGGCCGCTGGCTCAAGGACCGCCCGAAGGACGTCACCGATCGGGTCGTCCTCGCGACGAAGGGCCGCTTCGCCCTCGAGGAGGGTCCCAACAGCAGCGGCCTCTCGGCCCGGCACCTGACCCGCGCGCTCGACGCGTCCCTCGACCGGCTCGGCGTCGACTCGGTCGACCTCTACCAGGTGCACGCCTCCGACGAGCACACGCCGATGGAGGAGACCCTGCGGACACTCGACGGGTTCGTGCAGGCGGGCAAGATCCGCTACTACGGCCTCTCCAACTTCACCGGCTGGGAGCTGACCAAGCTGGTCCACACCGCCCGGGCCCTCGGGGTGCGCCCGCCGGTGACCCTCCAGCCGCAGTACAGCCTCATCGTCCGCGAGATCGAGTGGGAGATCGTCCCCGCCGTGCTCGACGCCGGGATGGGCCTGCTCCCCTGGAGCCCCCTCGGCGGCGGCTGGCTGTCGGGCAAGTACACCCGCGACCAGCGACCGACCGGCGACACCCGCCTCGGCGACGACCCGAACCGCGGGATGGAGGCCTACGACCGCCGGGGCACCGACCGCACGTGGCGGATCATCGAGGCCGTCGAGCAGGTCGCGCAGGCACGCGGCGTCTCGATGGCCGAGGTCGCCCTCTCGTGGGTGACCAACCGCCCGGCCGTCACCTCGACGATCCTCGGCGCGCGCACCACCGAGCAGCTGCGGGCCAACCTCCGCTCCGTCGACGTCGAGCTGACGGCCGAGGAGAACGCGGCGCTCGACGCGGCGAGCGACCTGGAGGCGACCGACTACCCCTACGGCGAGATGGGCGTGCAGCAGCGCAGCCGCGACCTCGCCGGCTGATCCGGTCGAGCGGACGACGAGGCCACCCGCCCTCCGGCGGGTGGCCTTGCTCGTCTCGCTCGGCGGCTGGGCCCAGCGCCAGTGGCTCGGACTAGCGCGTCGCCTCGCTCATCTGCCGCAGCTCCTTCTTGAGGTCGCCGATCTCGTCGCGCAGCCGGGCGGCGAGCTCGAAGTGCAGGTCGCCGGCCGCCTGGTGCATCTGCGTGGAGAGCTCCTGGATGAGACCGGCCAGCTCGCTCGCCGGCAGGTCCTTGCCGCGCTGCGTGCCCATCGCGGCGTCCGCGTCGGCCGCCACCGCGCCGCGGCCACGACCACCGTCGGCCTTGCCGCGCGACCGCGCCCGCCCGGAGCCGAGGAGCTCCTGGGTGTCGGCGTCCTCGCGCTGGAGCATGTCGGTGATGTCGGCGATCCGCTTGCGCAGCGGCTGCGGGTCGACCCCGTGCTCGAGGTTGTACGCGACCTGCTTCTCGCGCCGACGCGTGGTCTCCTCGACGGCGTCGCGCATCGAGGGGGTGACCTTGTCGGCGTACATGTGCACCTGGCCCGACACGTTGCGCGCCGCGCGGCCGATCGTCTGGATGAGGCTGCGGGTCGAGCGGAGGAAGCCCTCCTTGTCGGCGTCGAGGATCGCGACGAGCGACACCTCCGGCAGGTCGAGACCCTCGCGCAGGAGGTTGATGCCGACGAGGACGTCGTACTCCCCCATCCGCAGCTCGCGCAGCAGCTCGACGCGGCGCAGCGTGTCGATATCGCTGTGCAGGTACCGAACTCGCACTCCCTTGTCGAGGAGGTAGTCGGTGAGGTCCTCGGCCATCTTCTTCGTCAGGGTCGTGACGAGGACGCGCTCGTTCTTCTCGGTGCGCAGCCGGATCTCGTGGAGCAGGTCGTCGATCTGCCCCTTCGTCGGCTTCATGATCACCTCGGGGTCGACCAGCCCGGTCGGGCGGATGACCTGCTCGACGAAGCCGTCGCTCTTGGCCAGCTCGTAGTCGCCCGGGGTCGCCGACAGGTAGACGGTCTGCCCGATCCGCTCGAGGAACTCCTCCCACTTCAGCGGCCGGTTGTCCATCGCCGACGGCAGGCGGAAGCCGTGGTCGACGAGGGTGCGCTTGCGCGAGGCGTCGCCCTCGTACATCGCGCCGATCTGCGGCACGGTCTGGTGCGACTCGTCGATGACGAGGAGGAAGTCCTCCGGGAAGTAGTCGAGGAGGCAGTTCGGCGCCGAGCCCGGCGAGCGGCCGTCGATGTGCATCGAGTAGTTCTCGATGCCCGAGCACGACCCGATCTGGCGCATCATCTCGATGTCGTAGGTCGTGCGCATCCGCAGCCGCTGCGCCTCGAGCAGCTTGCCCTGCCGCTCGAAGTTCGCCAGCTGGTCCTCGAGCTCGCGCTCGATGCCGGCGATCGCCCGCTCCATCCGGTCCGGGCCGGCGACGTAGTGCGAGGCGGGGAAGACGTACATCTCCTGCTCCTCGCGCACGACCTCGCCGGTCAGCGGGTTGAGCGTGTAGAGCGCCTCGACCTCGTCGCCGAAGAACTCGATGCGGACGGCGTGCTCCTCGTAGACCGGGATGATCTCGACGGTGTCGCCGCGGACCCGGAAGGTGCCGCGGGTGAAGGCGAGGTCGTTGCGGGTGTACTGCATGTGGACGAACTTGCGCAGCAGGTCGTCGCGGTTGACCTCGTCGCCGACGCGCAGGGGGACCATCCGGTCGACGTACTCCTGCGGCGTGCCGAGGCCGTAGATGCACGAGACGGACGCGACGACGATGACGTCGCGGCGGGTCAGCAGGCTGTTGGTGGCGCTGTGCCGCAGCCGCTCGACCTCCTCGTTGATCGAGGAGTCCTTCTCGATGTAGGTGTCGCTCTGCGGGACGTACGCCTCGGGCTGGTAGTAGTCGTAGTAGCTGACGAAGTACTCGACGGCGTTGTGCGGCAACAGCTCCCGGAACTCGTTGGCCAGCTGCGCGGCGAGCGTCTTGTTGGGCGCCATGACGAGCGTGGGGCGCTGCACCTGCTCGACGAGCCACGCGGTGGTGGCCGACTTGCCGGTACCGGTGGCGCCGAGGAGGACGACGTCCTGCTCGCCGGCCTTGATGCGGCGGGCGAGCTCCTCGATGGCCTTCGGCTGGTCGCCGGCGGGCGAGTACTCGGAGACGACCTCGAACGGCGCGACGCGGCGCTGGAGCTCGGTGGTGGGGCGCATGCCTCCACGGTAGGCCCCGGCACCGACAGGGGCCGCGGCCGCGTGCGCGTGGACGGGATGGCTGCCCAGCCCGGGCGCCCACGTGCGACGATGACGGGCGTGCCCGCGCCCCCGACCATCCGCCGGGGCTCCAACCTGCCCCGCGTCGGGGGCTACAACCAGGTCGTCGTCCTCGAGGCGATCCGCCACCATCCGGAGGGCCTGAGCCGGGTCGAGCTGGCGTCCGCGACGGGCCTCTCCCCCCAGGCCGTCTCGAACATCTGCCGCCGCCTCCTCGACGACGACCTCGTCGTCGAGGCCGGCCGCCGGGCCTCGGGTCCCGGCAAGCCGCGCACCCTCCTGCGCCTCCAGCCCTCGGGCCGCTACGCCGTCGGCGTCCACCTCGACCCGGCCGTCGTCAGCCACGTCCTCCTCGACCTCACCGGGCAGCCGGTCGCCCGCTCCGCCCGCGCCCTGCGCCCGGGCGCCGACCCGGACGAGGTCCTGCGCGACGTCGTCGAGGACGTCGACCGCCTCGTCGCGGGCTCGGGCATCGACCCCGGACGGCTCGTCGGGCTCGGCGTCGCCGCCCCCGGTCCGGTCGACCGGGACGCCGGCGCGCTCGTCCGCCCCCCGAACCTGCCCGGCTGGGAGCGGGTCGCGGTGCGCGACACCCTCGCCGACGCGACCGGCCTGCCGGTGCTGCTCGACAAGGACGTCGTCGCCGCCGCCGTCGGCGAGGTCTGGGCCGGTGGTCTGGGCCCCGGCGCGACCGCGGTCTTCCTCTACCTCGGCACCGGAGTCGGCGCCGGTCTCGTCGTCGGCGGCGAGGTGCTGCGCGGGGCGTCGGGCAACGCCGGCGAGGTCGGCCACCTCGGCACCGGCGCCACCGGCCCGTCCTGCTGGTGCGGTCTCGGCGGCTGCCTCGGCGAGGTCTGCGCGCCGGGCCAGGTCGTCCGGCGCGCGGTCCGCGAGGGCATCGGGCACTGGGACCTCGACCCCGCCGCGCCCGACCTCACGGACCCGGACGGGCCCACCGTGCCCCCGCCGGCCGGCGACCCCCTCCACCCCGGCGCCTCCGTCCTCGTCGCCTTCGACGCCTTCTGCGACCTCGCCGACGCCGGCGACAGCCGCGCCCTCGCCCTCCTCGAGGACTGGGCCCGGCACGTCGCCAAGTCGGTGACCGACCTCGTCGACGTCCTCGACGCCGACCAGGTCGTCTTCGGCGGTCCGCTCTGGGCCCGGCTCTCCCCCACCTTCCTCACCCACGTCCCCGGGCTCGTCCGCGACCGCGCGGTCGGTGCGGCCATCCACCCGATCGCGGTGCGCGGCACCGTCCTCGGCCCCGACGTCGCCGCGGTGGGCGCCGCGAGCACCGTCCTCGACCACGCCTTCAGCGCGCGATCCTCCGCCCTCCTCGTCGACTGACACCCCCGCTCACCGGCGTCCACCTGTCGAGATTCCGTGTCCACGAACCCCGGATCCCCCTTGACGGCAGTTAGTCCATTTGATGTATAAACCTCGCAAGCCGGGTCAACGGTGACCCGCGAACGCGAAGGGACCCCCCGATGCAGCGCACCCGTCCTGCGGCCCTCGGTGCCGCCGCCCTCTCCCTCGGGATCGTCCTCGCCGGTTGCGGCTCGGGCTCCTCGTCCGGGTCCGGCGACACGAACACGATCACGGTCGCCTACCAGCGCACGGCGCAGTTCACGCAGCTCGACGCCGTCCTCAAGAAGGCCGCCTCGGAGTACGAGGCCGCCAACCCCGGCAAGAAGGTCAAGCTCACCGCGATCGAGGCCGAGCAGGACCAGTACTTCACCAAGCTCGCGCTGATGAACCGCTCGCCCTCCACCGCCCCCGACGTCATCTACGAGGACAGCTTCCAGGTCCGCAGCGACGCCGCCGCCGGCTACCTCGCCCCCATCGACGAGCAGCTCGCCGGGTGGTCGGACTGGAGCCAGTTCGACGACGTCGCCAAGCAGGCCGGCCTCGGCGACGACAAGAAGACCTACGGCGTCTCGATGGGCACCGACACCCGTGCGCTGTTCTACAACAAGGACATCTTCGAGAAGGCCGGCCTGCCGACCGACTGGCAGCCGAAGACCTGGGACGACGTCCTCAGCGCCGCCCGCACCATCAAGCAGAAGGCCCCGGGCGTCACGCCGATCAACGTCTACGCGGGCAAGGCCGCCGGCGAGGCCACGTCGATGCAGGGCTTCGAGATGCTGCTCTACGGCACCGACAGCACGCTGTACGACGACTCGAGCCAGAAGTGGGTCACCGGCTCGCAGGGCTTCAAGGACACGCTCGGCTTCTACCAGACCATCTTCGGCGAGAAGCTCGCCCCGGCCCTCGACGTCGCGCTCGACGCCACGGTCGGCTCGCGCGTCGCGACCGAGATGCTGCCCAAGGGCGAGCTGGCCATCGCGCTCGACGGCTCGTGGCTGCCCGGCCAGTGGATCGAGGGCGACAACGCCTGGAAGGGCTGGGAGGACACCATCGGCTTCGCCCCGATGCCGACCCAGAACGGCCAGGCCCCCGGCTCGGTGTCGATGTCCGGCGGCTGGCTGCTGTCGGTCGGCGCCAACGCGAAGGACAAGAACGCGGCGTTCGACTTCATCAAGGTCGCGCTCAACCGCGAGAACTCGCTCAAGTACGACACCGAGAACAGCCAGATCGCGGTCCGCAAGGACGTCGCCTCGGACGACGCGTACACCTCGTACAACCCGTCGTTCGAGTTCTTCTCCTCGCTCGTGCCGACGACGCACTTCCGCCCGGCGACCCCGGACTACTCCCAGATCTCCGGCAACATCCAGGTCGCGGCGGAGTCCGTCGCCACCGGGTCGGCGACGCCCGACGAGGCGGCGAAGACCTACGACGAGGGGCTGGTCGGCATCGTCGGCCAGGACAAGGTCCAGGGCGGCTGAGGTGAGCACCGCCCTCGCACCCGCCCCGAGCCGCCGCCCCCGCGGCGGCCCGGGGCGGGGTGCCGCCACCGGCGGCCGGCGCACCCTCCTGCGTCTCCTCCCCCTCGCGCCCGGGGTCGTCCTCATGGGGATATTCCTCGTCGGCCCCATCGGGTACGCCCTCTACGGCTCGCTGACCAACGCGGCCCTCTCGGGCTACCGCGCCGTCGCCCCCGAGTTCGTCGGGCTCGACAACTACACCCAGCTGTTCACCAGCGGCCAGTTCTGGAAGTCGGTCTGGCTCACCCTCGTCTTCGTCGTCGGCTCCGCGATCGTCGGCCAGAACGTCCTCGGGATGGCCCTCGCGCTGCTCGTGCGCAACGGGCCGAAGCGGCTCGGCTCGGTCGTCAGCTCCCTCGTCGTCACGGCGTGGGTGCTGCCCGAGATCGTCGCCGCGTTCACCCTCTACGCGTTCTTCGCCACCGACGGCACGCTCAACGAGATGATCGGCTGGCTCGGCCTCGACGGGCCGACCTGGCTCATCACGTTCCCGCTGCTCACGGTGATCCTCGCCAACGTCTGGCGCGGCACGGCGTTCTCGATGATGGTCTACTCCGCCGCCCTCGCCGAGGTGGCCCCGGACCTCACCGAGGCCGCGGAGATCGACGGGGCCGGGTGGTGGCAGCGCTTCACGCGGATCACGCTGCCGATGGTCCGTCGCGCCATCGCGACGAACATGATGCTCACGACGCTGCAGACCCTCGGCGTCTTCACCCTCATCTGGGTGATGACCGGCGGCGGCCCCGGCACGCAGAGCTCGACGCTGCCCATCCTCGCCTTCCAGCAGGCGTTCAAGTTCGCGCAGGTCGGCTACGGCACGGCCATCGCCACGGTGACGCTCATGGTCGGCGCGCTCTTCGCCGTCGTCTACGTCAAGGTGCTCAAGCCGGAGGTCGACTCATGACGACACCCACCACCACGCCGTCGCCCACCGCCGCCGTGCCGGTCCCGCCGGCCGCGACCCGCCCGCCCCGGCGCCCCCGGGTGAGCCCCGCGGCCCCGGCCCGCACCAAGGGCCCGCGCCTCGCCGCCGGGCTCGCGCTCGTCGTCGTCGGCGTGGCGTTCCTCGTGCCGCTCGCCTGGATCCTCCTCGCGTCGCTCAACCCGAGCGCCACGGTGTCGGTCTCGGTGCCGGAGGAGCCGACGCTGCAGAACTACCGCGACGTCCTCACCCCGGAGCTGACCTTCCGGCCACTGCTCAACTCGCTCGTCGTCTCGGGCGCGACGGCGGTCATCGTCGTCCTCGTCGCGACCCTGTCGGCGTACCCGCTGTCGCGGTACAGGATGCGGTTCAACCGGGCGTTCCTCCACACGATCCTCTTCGGCAGCTGCCTGCCCATCACCGCGGTGATGGTGCCGGTCTACGCCCTCTTCGTCACGCTCGGCCTGCTCGACTCGGTGCCCGGCACGGTCCTCTTCCTCTCCGCGACGGCGCTGCCGATGGCGGTCTGGATGACGAAGAACTTCATGGACTCGGTGCCGGTCTCGCTCGAGGAGGCCGCGTGGGTCGACGGGGCGAGCTCGATGCAGGCGTTGTGGCGGGTCGTCGTCCCGCTCATGCGCCCCGGCATGGCGGTCGTCTTCATCTTCGTGTTCACGCAGGCGTGGGGGAACTTCTTCGTCCCGTTCGTGCTCCTGCTCGACCCGGCGAAACAGCCTGCGGCCGTGTCGATCTACACGTTCTTCGGCACCAACGGAGCGGTGGCCTACGGGCAGCTCGCCGCCTTCTCCGTCCTGTACTCCCTGCCCGTGCTCGTCCTGTACCTCGTCGTCCAACGCCTCGGAGGCGGCTCGTTCGCCCTCGCCGGCTCCGTCAAGGGTTGAGAGGAAACCACCACCCGTGCACGACAACAGCCACCTCGTCGAGATGCGCGTCGACCGCTTCGTGCGGGAGCGCCTCGTCTCCGGCCTCCACCGCCGCCGCACCCCCCTCACCGTCGAGTGGTGGGAGGCTCCCGGCGAGCCCGTCCCCTTCGCCGAGGCCGCCGCCTCCGCGTTCGAGCCCGTCTCCCCCGGCACCCGCTGGGGCCGCCCGTGGGGCACCACGTGGTTCCGCGCCACCGGCACCGTCCCCGAGGGCTGGGGCGGTGACGGCACGCGTGTCGAGGTCGTCGCCGACCTCGGCTACTCCGAGGACCACCCCGGCTTCCAGGCCGAGGCGACGGCCTACCGCCCCGACGGCACCGTCATCAAGGGCCTGCACCCGCGCAACCGGTACCTGCCGCTCGCGGCGGCCTCCGCGGACGGGCACGCCGTCGAGGTGCTGCTCGAGGCGTCGTCCAACCCGGACGTCGCCGGTGCCGGCTCCTTCACCTTCGAGCCGACCCCGCTCGGTGACCTCGCCACGGCCGGGCGGGAGCCGCGCTACCGCTACGACGGGGTGGCCCTCGCCGAGGTCGACGTCGAGGTGTGGGAGCTGCTCCAGGACGTCACGGCGCTGCGCGGCCTCGTCGCCGAGCTGCCCGCGGGCAGCCGCCGCGCGGGCGCCCTCAAGGCGCTCGAGGACGCCGTCGACGCGGTCGACCCCGACGACGTCGCCGGCACCGCGGCGGCCGGCCGCGCCGCCCTGCGCCCCGCGCTCGACGCAGGGGCGGACGCCAGCGCGCACCGCGTCGTCGCCGTCGGACACGCGCACATCGACTCGGCCTGGCTCTGGCCGACCCGCGAGACCGCGCGCAAGTGCGCCCGGACGTTCTCCAACGTCCTCGCCCTCATGGACGAGGACCCCGACCTCGTGTTCGCGTGCTCCTCGGCGCAGCAGTACGCCTGGGTGCGCGACAGCCAGCCCGAGCTCTTCGAGCGGATCAAGGAGCGCGTGCGCGAGGGTCGGTTCGTGCCGGTCGGCGGCATGTGGGTCGAGTCCGACACGAACATGCCCGGGGGCGAGGCGCTGGCCCGCCAGTTCGTCGCCGGCAAGCGCTTCTTCCTCGAGGAGCTCGGGGTGGAGCCGGAGGACGTCTGGCTGCCCGACTCGTTCGGCTACACGGCGGCGATGCCGCAGATCGCCCTCGCGGCCGGCGCCCGGTGGTTCCTCACCCAGAAGCCGTCGTGGAACGAGACCAACCGGATGCCGCACCACACCTTCTGGTGGGAGGGCATCGACGGGTCCCGGGTCTTCACCCACTTCCCGCCGGCCGACACCTACAACTCGGACGTCTCGGCGGCCGACCTCGCGCGCGCCGAGCGCAACTTCTCGGAGAAGGGCCGGACCGACCTCTCGCTGCTGCCCTTCGGGTACGGCGACGGCGGCGGGGGTCCCACCCGCGAGATGCTCGCGGCCGCTGCGCGCACCCGCGACCTCGAGGGGTCCCCGCGGGTCGAACTGGGTGACCCGCACGACTTCTTCCGCCGCGCGGAGGCGGCCTACCCGGACGCCCCCGTGTGGAGCGGCGAGATGTACCTCGAGTTCCACCGCGGCACGTACACCTCGCAGGCGCGCACCAAGCGGGGCAACCGCCGCAGCGAGCACCTCCTGCGCGAGGCCGAGCTGTGGGCGGCGACGGCGGCGGTGGCGACGGGCGCCGAGTACCCCTATGACGCGCTCGAGCAGGCGTGGCACACGGTGCTGCTCCAGCAGTTCCACGACATCCTGCCCGGCTCGTCCATCGCCTGGGTGCACCGCGAGGCCGAGGCCAACTACGAGCGGGTGGCGACCGAGCTCGAGACCCTCGTCGACGACGCCCTGGCCGCTCTCGCGGGCGAGGGCGAGCACGAGGTCGTCTTCAACGCGGCGCCGCACGACCGCGACGGGGTCACCGCCCTCGGCGCGGCGGTCCTCGACGGCTCGGGACCGGAGACCCCGGTCGGCGTCGAGGACTCCCCCGACCCCGACACCGGCGGGTGGGTCGTCGACAACGGGCTCGTGCGCCTCGTCGTCGACCGCGACGGGCTGCTCGCGTCGGTCCGCGACCTCGCCGCCGGGGGCCGCGAGGTCCTCGCACCGGGCAGCCGCGGCGCCCTGCTCCAGCTGCACCGCGACACCCCGACGCAGTGGGACGCGTGGGACGTCGACGAGCACTACCGCCGGCACACGACCGACCTCGTCGACGCCGAGCTCGTCGAGCTCGTCGAGAAGGGGCCGGAGCGGGTCGCCGTGCGCGTCGTCCGCCGGTTCGGCTCCTCCCGGGTCGAGCAGGTGCTGGCGCTGCGGGCCGGCAGCCGGGTCGTCGACGTCGAGCTCGACGTCGACTGGCACGAGCGGCAGAAGCTGCTCAAGCTCGCCTTCCCGCTCGACGTCCACGCCGACCGGGCGGCCTCGGAGATCCAGTTCGGCCACGTCCTGCGCCCCACGCACACGAACACCTCGTGGGACGCCGCGCGCTTCGAGACCTGCGCGCACCGCTGGGTGCACGTCGGCGAGCCGGGCTACGGCGTCGCGGTCGTCAACGACTCGACGTACGGCCACGACGTCGGTCGGACCTCGCGCGGCGACGCCGAGGCCAGTCCCGGCACGACGACGACCGTCCGGCTCTCACTCCTGCGCGCGCCGGTCTACCCCGACCCCGAGGCCGACCAGGGCCACCACCGCCTGCGGGCGGGGCTCGTCGTCGGGGCCGAGGTCGCCGAGGCCGTCGTCGAGGGCTACCGGGCGAACCTGCCGGTGCGCTCGGTCCGGGGCGCGGCCGCCCCGGCGCCGCTCGTCCGGCTCGAGGGCGACCCGGGTGTCGTCGTCGAGGCGGTCAAGCTCGCCGAGGACCGCAGCGGCGACGTCGTCGTCCGGCTCTACGAGGCGCACGGCGGCCGGGCGTCGGCCCGGCTCGTCGCCGGGTTCGGGACGACCGAGGTCGTCGAGACCGACCTCCTCGAGCGGCCGCTCGACGAGCCGCGGGCGCTGACCGACCGCGACGGCTCGATGTCCCTGCGCCCCTTCCAGATCGCGACGCTGCGGCTGCGACGGTCCTGACACCCGGCGCGGGGGGGGGGGGGGGGCCCCCCCCCCCCCCCGGGGGGCCCCCCCCCCCCCCCCCGCGCCCCCCCCCCCCCCCCCCCCCCCGCGCCCGGTGGGACCATCGGCGCCATGACCGGCTCCGCGCCCGAGACCCTCGACCCCGTCGACCCGGACTCCTTCCGGGCCCTGGCCCACCGCGTGGTCGACGACCTCCTCGACCGGCTCGAGCGCCGCCGCGACGAGCCCGTCTGGCAGCCGCTGCCCGACGACGTGCGTGACTCCTTCGCCGGCCCCCTCCCCCGCGAGGGCATCGGGGCGGAGGCCGCCTACGCCGAGGTGCTGTCCCGCGTCGTGCCGTACACGATGGGCAACGACCACGCGCGCTTCTGGGGCTGGTACATGGGGGCCGGCACCCCGGTGGGCACCCTGGCCGACCTCGTGGCCAGCGCCCTCAACCCGAACCTCGGCGGGGGCGACCACGCGCCGGTGCTCGTCGAGCAGCAGGTCGTGCGCTGGTGCGCGGAGGCCGTGGGGTACCCGACGAGCGCGAGCGGCCTGCTGGTCAGCGGCGCCTCGGAGGCGAACCTCGTCGGGCTCGCGGTCGCCCGCAGCGCGGTCCTCGGCCCGACCGTGCGCACCGAGGGGCTGGCCGGCGCCGGGCCGATGGCCGTCTACGCGAGCGGCGAGGTCCACAGCTGCCACCGGAAGAGCTGCGAGCTGCTCGGGCTCGGCGAGGCCTCGCTGCGCCTCGTCCCCGTGCACGAGGACCTGACGCTCGACGTCGACGCCCTCGCCGACGCCGTCGCGACGGACCGGGCCGCGGGCGTCCGGCCGCTCGCCGTCGTCGCGACGGCCGGCACGATCAACACCGGCGCGGTCGACGACCTCGACGCCGTCGCCGACCTGGCAGAGCGCGAGGGCCTGTGGATGCACGTCGACGGCGCGATCGGCGGCTTCCTCGGCCTCAGCGCCCGCCGCGACCTCGTCCGCGGGATGGCTCGGGCGGACTCGCTGGCGCTCGACCTGCACAAGTGGATGCAGGCGCCGATGGACGTCGGGCTCGTCCTCGTGCGCGACGAGGCCGCCCACCGCGCGACCTTCTCGGTCGTGCCCGCCTACCTGCGGCACGCCACGCGCGGGCTGGCCGCCGGCGACGTCTGGTTCAACGAGTACGGCATCGACCTCACCCGCGGGTTCCGCGCCCTGCGGGTGTGGATGGCCCTGCTGGCGCACGGCGCCGACGCGCACGGCGCGGTGATGGACCGCACGACCGCGCTGGCCCACCGGCTGGCCGCGCTCGTCGACGACCATCCCGCGCTGGAGCGGCTGGCCCCCGTCGGCTGCGACATCGTGTGCTTCCGCTACCGGGTCGACGGCCTGGACGAGGAGCAGCTCGACGCCGTCAACCGCGAGCTGGTCCTCCTCGTCCAGGAGAGCGGCGTGGCGGTCGTCACCGAGACGACGCTGCGGGGACGGCTCGCCGTGCGCGTCGCCATCGGCAACCACCGCACCCGACCCGAGGACCTCGACCTGTTCGTCGCCGCGCTCGAGCGCCTCGGACCCCGGGCCGTCGCCACCGTCACCGGGTGAGCGCCGGGTCCGCCTCCGTGTCGTCGCTGCCGGTCCGCGAGCCGACGACGCGCTCGACGAGGTAGAGGACCACCCCGAGCGCGAGCAGCCCCCCGCACCACAGGAGCGACGTCGGGTCGTCGTAGATCGCGAACGCGAGGATGGCGAGGTTGCCCAGGAGCCCGAGGAGCAGCAGCGGGGTGTTGGCCCGGAAGGTCTTCTCGTGCTCGTCCTGCCCGCGCAGGCGCAGGCACGCCACGATGACCAGGGCGTAGATGAAGAGCAGGAAGACGACGGTGACCAGCGCGAGCCGGTTGACGAGGTCGATGCCGCCGCCCGCCTCGAGCACGACCGTGCCGGTGACGAGCAGCGCCGCGACGACGAGGGCGCTGAACAGCAGCCCGACCCAGGGGCTGCGGCGACGGGGGTGGACCGTCGCGAAGATGCCGGGCACGACGTCCTCGTTGGCCATGCCGTAGAGGATGCGCGGCTGGGTCACGAGGGTGACGAGCGTCGTGTTCGTGATGGCGACGAGGGCGATGACGGAGAAGACCGTCGCCATGAGGTCCGTCGAGAACGGCAGGATCCCCGACTTCACCACCTCGAGCAGCGCGGCGTCGGAGTCGGCGAGCCGGTCGACGGGGACGGTGAGGGCGGCGGCCATGGACACGAGGACGTACACGACGCCGGCGACGACCATACCCCCGACGAGCGAGCGCGGGAAGTGCCGGTGCGGGTCCACGGTCTCCTCGGCGACGTTCGCCGTGTTCTCGAAGCCGGTCATCGCGAAGAAGGAGAACGCGATCCCGGCGAGGATCGCCAGCGCCGGGTTGCCGTCGGTGCTGATGTCGGTGAGGACGCCGAAGTCGGCGTCCCCCTGGACGACGTGGTAGACGCCGATCGCCATGATGACGAGGAGGCCGGCCACCTCGACGAAGGTCATGAGCATGTTCATGACGACCGACTCGGTGATGCCGACGAAGTTGACGACGGCGAGCAGCGCGACGAAGACCAGCGACACGAGCAGGGCCGGCGGGCCGCCGCCGTCGAAGAGCGTCGCGAAGTACGACGCGAAGCCGGTGGCGAGCGACCCCGTCGCGGCGAAGCTCGCGGAGAGGAACGACACGGTGACGAGGAAGGTCAGCACGGGGCTGCCGAACGCCTTCTTCACGTAGAGCGACGCGCCGGCCGCCCGCGGGTACTTCGTCACGAGCTCGGCGTACGCGGACCCGGTGATGGCGGCCACGAGGATGCCGAGCGCGAAGGCGATCCAGAACGCCCCGCCGACGGCCGCCGCGACGAGCCCCACGAGGACGTAGATGCCCGAGCCGAGCACGTCACCCAGCGTGTAGAAGAACAGCTGCTTGCCGTTGATGGATCGTCTGAGCGCACCGGTCCCGTCGTCGACGGCGGTGGTGTCGGTCGCGGTCACGGAGTCCCCAGTTCGGTCGATGGTGCCCCGGTCCCCTCGCCGGAGCGCGATCGACCCACCCTGTCACACCCCGAGCGGCCCGGGGAGGATCAGGCCCCCGGGGTCCACCCGGTCCGCACGGCCCACGCGTGCGCGCGCGGGTACGCCGCGTCGAACCACGGCTCCTTGGCGTCGGCGTACTCCTCGGTCGTCACGAGGCGGGCCGCGAGGTCGGCCTTGACGGTGGCGTAGGCGTCGCGCTCGGTGGCGTCGGCGCGGAGCCAGTCGCGGAACAGCAGAGCGAACTGCCAACCGGCAGAGCCCACCTCGCGCACGTGGACGTGGGCGACGCGCCCCGGGTCGGACGACCCGTGGAAGCGCTTGGGCCACGGCGCGCCGTCCTTGCCGTGGTCCTCGGTGACGTCCTCGACGCGGACGAACCCCATCCGCGCCATCCCGGCGACGAAGGCGGGGTCGTCGGCGTCGGCGAGGTCCGCGACGCCCACCTGGAGGTCGACGACGTCCTTGGCCGGCAGGTGCGGGACCGCGGTCGACCCGACGTGGTCCAGCGTCACCGCCGCCTCGCCCACGGCGTGCCGGACCCGGGCGAGCAGCCGCGCCGCGGTCGGCGCCCAGGCGGCGTCGGGCGGGCAGAGCACGGGCGCGGGCAGCCGGCTGCGCGTGCCGCTGCGCAGGTTGTCGGCGAAGGGCTCGAGCCGCTCGTGCCACAGCCGGCGCACCGCCGTGGCCAGCGCCTCGGGGCTGCCCTCGTTGGGCAGCCACACGTCGGCGGCGGCGCGGCGCGCCGCGTCGTCGGCCTGCGCGGCGACCCGGGTGCGGGCGTCGGCCTCGTCCATCCCGCGGTCGCGCACCAGTCGGGCCACGCGGACCTCGGCGTCGGCCCCCACGACGACGACGAGGTGGTACTCCCCCGCCATGCCCTTCTCGACGACCAGCGGCATGTCGTGCACGAGGACGCCGCCGTCCGGGACCTCGGCGACGAGCTCGGCCGTGCGCGCCCAGATGGCGGGGTGGGTGATGGCCTCGAGGTCGCGCAGCGCCGCCGGGTCGCCGAACACGATGCGCCCCAGGGCGGCCCGGTCGAGCGAGCCGTCCGGGCGCAGGAGGTGGTCGCCGAAGCGACGGGCGATCTCGGCCAGGGCCGGCTGCCCGGGCTCGACCACCTCCCGGGCCACGGCGTCGGCGTCGACGACGTGGGCACCGAGCCGCGCGAGCTCGCGGGCCGCCGTCGACTTGCCCGAGCCGATGCCGCCGGTCAGACCGACGCGCAGGACCGGGCCGGCGTGGGCGGTCACTCCCCGGCGAGGCGCGCGGGGAAGCCGCCGGTCGCGACCGGTGACCAGCGGGTGGGGGTGATGCGCAGGAGCGACTTGCCCTGCGCGACCATCGCCCGGCGGTACTCGTCCCAGTCGGGGTGCTCGCCGGAGATGTTCCGGAAGTACTCGACGAACGGCTCGACGTCGTCGACCGCGTCGACCACCTCGGCGTCACCGTCGACCTGCACCCACGCCCCGCCGAAGTCGTCGGACAGCACGAGGACGCTGCAGCGTGCGTCCCGACGGGCGTTGCGGACCTTGGCCCGCTCCGGGTAGCTCGTGACGACGATCCGGCCGGCGTCGTCGACCCCGCCGGTGACCGGCGACGCCTGCGGACGACCGTCCGAGGCGCGCGTGGTCATGAGGACCATCTGGTGGCGGGGACGGACGAAGTCGAGGAGCTCGTCGAGCTCGACCGAGGTGTTCGTGGCGATCGTGCGTGGCATGGCTCCACCCTGCCACGCACGACCGCCGTCAGGCGCCCAGCCGCTCGCCGCTCTCGGCGTCGAAGACGTGCGCCTCAGCCTCCAGGGGCCGGACGCGGACGACGTCGCCCACCTCGACCCCGGCCCGCTTCTCGGTCTTGATGGTGACCCGCTCCCCCTCGGCGCCGTCGGTCGAGGGCCGGCGGCCGTAGACGAACGACTCCGAGCCGAGCGCTTCCACGAGCTCGACGGTCAGCTCGAGCGCGCCGGGGTCGTCGGCGCCGGCGATCCGCCACGCCTCCGGGCGCAGCCCGACGACGACGCGGTCGCCGGCCCCCGACGCGACGGACCGGTCGAGCGCGACGGGCACCCCGTGCACCTCGGCCCGGCCCTCACGCACCGGCGCCTCGACGAGGGTGATCGCCGGGGAGCCGATGAACGAGGCGACGAAGGTGTTGACGGGCTTGTCGTAGAGCACCTCCGGGGCGTCGACCTGCTGGAGCCGCCCGTCGCGCAGGACCGCGACCCGGTGGCCCATCGTCATCGCCTCGACCTGGTCGTGCGTCACGTAGACCGTCGTCACCCCGAGCCGGCGCTGCAGCCCGGCGATCTGGCTGCGGGTCGAGACACGCAGCTTGGCGTCGAGGTTGGACAGGGGCTCGTCCATGCAGAACACCTTGGGCTGGCGCACGATCGCCCGGCCCATCGCGACGCGCTGGCGCTGCCCGCCGGAGAGCTGCCCCGGCTTGCGGTGCAGCAGGTCCTCCATCTCGAGGATGCGCGCCGCCTCCTGCACCCGGGTCTTCGTCTCCGCCTTGGAGACACCGGAGTTGTCGAGCGCGAAGGCCATGTTCTGGGCGGCCGTCATGTTCGGGTACAGCGCGTAGCTCTGGAACACCATCGCGATGTCACGGTCGCGCGGACGCACGCCCTGCTGGTCGTGCCCGTCGACGAGGATGCGGCCGCCGTCGACCGGCTCCAGGCCGGCGAGCATCCGCAGGGTCGTGGACTTGCCGCAGCCCGAGGGCCCGACGAGGACGAGGAACTCGCCGTCCTCGATGTCGAGGGTCACCGCGTCGACCGCCGGGGCGGCGTCCTTGGCGTAGCGGCGGGTCGCCGCGTCGAAGTAGACGGTTGCCATCGGGTGGCTCTCCTCAGAGCTTGGACTTGATCTGGTTGTCGAACACCTGCCGGCTCTCCGTGTCGAGGCCGGCGAAGACGGTCGCCACGTCCTGGCCCTGCGCGACCTGGTCCAGGCCCTTCCCGATGCGGGCACCGCCACCGGGCAGGAGGACGCGGACGTTGTCCTGCGAGCGGGTCTGCGGCAGCTGGTCGATCGCGGTCTTGGCGTTGGGGTTCTTCGCGAGGTAGTCCTTCTCGGCGGGCAGCTCGACGGCCGACTTGCGCACCGGCATGTACCCGGTCGCCTGCGTGAAGGTCACCGTGCTCTCGGCGTTCGTGAGGAACTCGGCGAGCTTGACGGCGTTGGCCTTGCGCGCGTCCGAGATGTTCGCCGGGATGCCGAGGCCCGCGCCACCGGTCGGGCAGTTGCCCTCACCGGGCAGGAACGCGGTGCCGACCTCGAACTTCGCGTCCTTCGTGATGCCGCCGAGCGAACCGGTCGACTGGAGGATGCAGCCGGCGAGCCCGGCGGAGAAGTCGGCCTCGGGGGTGGCGTTGAACTTGACGACGCCGGCCTTCGCGAGGTCCTGGAGGTACTGCCCGGCCTTGACCGTGCCCTCGGCGGAGAACGTCGGCGTCCACTCCTGCGAGTACCCGCCGCCGTAGCCCCACGCCATGTTCTGGAAGTGCCAGTCGAGGTAGTTCGAGCCGTCGGGCAGCTCCATCGCGAACTTGCCGTTGCCCGCCGCCGCCTTGAGCGCGTCGGACCACTCCTTGAACTCGTCCCAGTCCTTCGGGCCGCGGTCCTCGAGGCCGGCCTTGGACCAGATCTCCTTGTTGTAGTAGAAGAGCGGGGTCGAGCGCGAGTACGGCAGCGCGAAGTGGCCGCCGTCGAAGAGGTAGTCGCCGTAGAGCGCGTCGACGTAGTCGGCGGTGTCGATCTTCGCCGTCGACAGCAGGTCGTCGAGCGGGGTCAGCTGCTTGTTGAGGGCGAAGTTGAACCACGTGACGTCGGAGACGACGACGAGGTCGGGCAGGGTGCCCCCGACGAGCGCGCCGTTGAACTTCTGCGCGACCTCCTCGTAGTTCTTGCCGGCGTCGACGAGCTTGACGGTGATGCCGGGGTTCGCCTTCTGGAACGCGGCGATGAGCTCCTGCTCGACCGGCTTGCTGTTGCCGGGGTGGTTGCTCCAGAGCTCGAGCGTCGTGCCGTCGCCGCCCTGGTCCGAGGTGGCGCTGGTGCCGGTGCCGGCGCAGGCGCTGAGACCGGCGGCGCCCGCGACGCCGGCGAGGCCGAGGAACCCTCGGCGGGTGACGTTGTTCATGGTGGTGCCCTCCCTGTGGTCCGGGTCTGGTCGCCCGGGGTGGATGTGCGTCGTGGGTGTCGGTGGGGTGGTGCGGGTCAGCTCTTGACGGCCCCCGCGGTGAGGCCCTTGATCATCTGGCGCTGCAGGACGAGGAAGAGGACGAGCACGGGCAGCATCGCGAGCACCGTGCCGGCCATCACCGGTCCCCAGTTCGTCACGCCGTCGTTGTTCTGCAGCAGGGTCAGGCCGACCGGCAGCGGCGCGGTGCGCTGGTCGTCGGACATGAGGAACGGCCAGAGGTACTCGTTCCACTCGTTGACGACGGTGATGAGCGAGAAGGCGACGAGCGTCGGCCACGACATCGGCAGCACGACCCGCCACAGCAGCTTGATCGGCCCCGCCCCGTCCAGCCGCGCCGCCTCGATGATCTCGCCCGGCAGGCTGAGGAACTGGTTGCGCATGAGGAAGGTCCCGAAGGCCACCCCCGCGAGCGGCACGATGATGCCCTGGAAGGTGTTGCGCCAGCCGAGCTGGGCGACGAGCGCGTAGTTGCTGATCACCGTGATCTGGTTCGGCACCATGAGCGCCGCGATGACCACGAGGAAGACGAGGTTGCGCCCCGGGAAGCGCAGCAGCGAGAGCGCGTAGGCGCTGATGACGCCGAGGACGATCTTCGACGCCGACAGGACGAGCGTGATGATGACCGAGTTGCGGAAGTAGTCGAGGAACGGGATCCGCGTCGTCACGTCGTGGTAGTTCGCGGTCGTCGCGGGGTCGGGCAGCCACTGCGCCGGCTGCACGTAGATGTCGCCGCGCTCCTTGAGCGAGGTGATGACGATCCAGAACAGCGGGACGCCGACGAGGAGCAGGACGGCGACCATCCCGGCGTAGCCGGCGACGGTCATCCCGCGGGAGCGGTGCGAGGCGGCCTCGGCCCCGTGCGCGCGGGCCCTCACGAGCGCTGCCCCCGGTCCATGATCCGCACCTGGACGACGGTGACGAGCAGGAGGATGAGGAACATGACCGTCGCGACCGTCGCGCCGTAGCCGGCCCGCTGGTTGACGAAGGTCTCGCGGTACACCTGGTAGACGAGGGTCATCGTGCCGTCGCCCACGGGCCCGCCGCGGGTCATCACGTTGATGATGTCGAAGACCTGGACCGAGCTGAGCAGCACCGTGATGGAGAGGAAGAAGGTCGTCGGGCGCAGCTGCGTCAGGAGCACCTTGCGGAAGTGCGTCCACGGGGAGGCGCCGTCGATCTCGGCGGCCTCGTCGAGGTCGGCGCGCCGGCCCTGGAGGGCGGCGAGGTAGATGACGAAGGTGTAGCCGAGGTTCTTCCAGATGTAGGTGAAGGTCACCATGAACAACGCCCAGCCCGAGCGCTGGTAGAAGTCCGGCGCCTCGACCCCGATGCGGGCGAGCAGGTCCCGGACCAGCCCGAAGCTCGGGTCGAAGACGAACTGGAACGCGACGCCGACCGCCGCGCCCGAGATGACGAACGGGGCGAAGACCGCCGAGCGGACGAGGTTCCTCCCCCGCAGCCGCTGGTCGAGGAGGATCGCCAGGCCGAGGCCGAGGGCCATCGAGATGCCGACCGTCGCGACCGTGAAGACCAGCGTGTTGCCGAGGACGGTGCGGGTGTCCTCGCGGCCGAACCACTCGACGTAGTTCGCGACCCCGACCGGGTTCGCGACCGGCGCCGAGATGTTCCAGTCCGTGAAGGACAGCCGGATGTTGTCCAGCAGCGGCCGGTAGGTGAAGACGACGAGCAGGACGAGGTTCGGGGCGAGGAGCAGCGCGGCGAGGGACCACTCCCAGGCGCGTCCGGACGAGCGTCGCGGAGGGGGGCCGACCGGCTCGGGTGGGCCGGTGGTTCCCCCTCGCGCGACATCGGGCTGGGTCGTCGACGTCGGCGGCACGTGCGCGACCCTAACCGCGCGGGTCGACCGACGGGGGCTTGGAGGTGAACGAGTTCCGTCCGGAAGGTGACATCCGTGAACTGCTCACCCCGGGCACGGGCGAGGGGCCCGGACCGTGTGGTCCGGGCCCCTCGTGGCAGAGCCGGTGCGCCGTGGCGGCGCGGTGGCTCAGTTGCCGGTGAGCTTCTCGCGCAGGGCGGCGAGGGCCTCGTCCGAGGCGAGCGTGCCCTCGGACTGCACGGCCTGCTGCGGACGCGGCGAGCTGTCGCTCGAGGAGGACGAGCCCGACTCCGAGGAGTACGAGGTCTCGGCGCTGCCGCCGGCGGCCTCCGCGTCGGCCTTGGCGAACGCCTCGACCTGGGCACGGTGCGCCTCCCAGCGGGCGTGCGCCTCGGCGTACTGCTTCTCCCAGGCCTCGCGCTGGGTCTCGAAGCCCTCGAGCCACTCGTTGGTCTCCGGGTCGAAGCCCTCGGGGTACTTGTAGTTGCCCTGCTCGTCGTACTCCGCGGCCATGCCGTAGAGGGTCGGGTCGAACTCGACCTGGCCGGCGCCGTCCTCGTTCGCCTGCTTGAGCGAGAGCGAGATGCGGCGACGCTCGAGGTCGATGTCGATGACCTTGACGAAGATCTCCTGGCCGACGGTGACGACCTGCTCGGGCAGCTCGACGTGGCGCTCGGCGAGCTCGGAGATGTGGACCAGGCCCTCGATGCCGTCGTCGACGCGCACGAACGCACCGAACGGGACGAGCTTGGTGACCTTGCCCGGGACGACCTGGCCGATCGCGTGGGTCCGGGCGAAGTGCTGCCACGGGTCCTCCTGCGTCGCCTTGAGCGACAGGGAGACGCGCTCGCGGTCCATGTCGACGTCCAGGACCTCGACCTTGACCTCGTCGCCGACCTCGACGACCTCGGACGGGTGGTCGATGTGCTTCCAGGACAGCTCGGAGACGTGGACGAGGCCGTCGACCCCGCCGAGGTCGACGAACGCACCGAAGTTGACGATCGAGGACACGACACCCGTGCGGACCTGGCCCTTGCCGAGCTCCTTGAGGAACGTCGTGCGGACCTCGGACTGCGTCTGCTCGAGCCACGCACGGCGCGACAGGACCACGTTGTTGCGGTTCTTGTCGAGCTCGATGATCTTGGCCTCGATCTCCTTGCCGACGTACGGCTGGAGGTCGCGGACGCGGCGCATCTCGACGAGGGACGCCGGGAGGAAGCCGCGCAGGCCGATGTCGAGGATGAGGCCACCCTTGACGACCTCGATGACGGTGCCGGTGACGACGCCGTCCTCCTCCTTGATCTTCTCGATCGTGCCCCAGGCGCGCTCGTACTGGGCGCGCTTCTTGGACAGGATCAGGCGACCCTCCTTGTCCTCCTTCTGGAGGACGAGGGCCTCGACCTCGTCGCCCACGGCGACGACCTCGTTGGGGTCGACGTCGTGCTTGATGGACAGCTCGCGCGAGGGGATGACGCCCTCGGTCTTGTAGCCGATGTCGAGCAGGACCTCGTCCCGGTCGACCTTGACGATGCGACCCTCGACGATGTCGCCGTCGTTGAAGTGCTTGATCGTCGCGTCGATGGCGGCGAGGAGGTCTTCCTCAGATCCGATGTCGTTGATCGCGATCTGGGGGGCGGTCGTGTCGACCGTGCTGGCAGTCATGTAGTAGGAACTCCGATGTGGACAGATGGAATCGATGGGATGCTTCGCGCGCACGCGTGACCCACGCAGGGCACACGTGTGCTCGGCCAGCCTACTCGGCTCCGGGCGCAGCGGGCAAAACGTCCGGGACGGTGGCGGTCGGGGACGCCCGCCGATGACGTCCGAGGCGGGCCGCCGGGCCGTCGGCGCCGACGAGACCCGGGCGGCCAACCGGTCGTGGTGGGACGGCGAGGCCGACGACTACTACACCGAGCACGGCGCCTTCCTCGGCGACGACTCCTTCGTCTGGGGGCCCGAGGGCTGGACCGAGGCCGAGCTGGACCTGCTCGGCGTCCGCGACGGGATGACCGTGCTCGAGATCGGCGCGGGCGCGGCGCAGTGCTCGCGCTGGCTGGCGCGCACCCACGACGTGCGGGTCGTCGCGAGCGACCTGTCGGCCGGGATGCTGCGCACCGGGCGCCGGCTCGACGCGAGCGCGGGTGGCGCCCCGCTCCCCCTCCTCCAGTGCGACGGGGCGGTCCTCCCCCTCGCGGATGCGTCGGTCGACCGCGTGTTCACCGCCTACGGGGTCATCCCCTTCGTCGCGGACAGCGCCGCGGTGCTGCGCGAGGCCGCCCGCGTGCTGCGGCCGGGCGGACGCTTCGTCTTCTCGACGTCGCACCCGGTGCGCTGGGCCTTCCCCGACGTGCCCGGGCCGGCCGGGCTGACGGTGTCACAGTCGTACTTCGACCGCACGCCCTACGTCGAGAGCGAGGCCGGCGTCGTCACGTACACCGAGCACCACCGCACCCTCGGCGACCTCGTGCGCCAGGTCGTGGCGGCCGGGCTCGTGCTCGTCGACCTCGTCGAGCCGGAGTGGCCCGAGCGCAACGAGGCCGAGTGGGGCGGCTGGTCGCCCCTGCGCGGGAGGGTCCTGCCGGGGACGGCGATCCTCGTCACCGAGCGCCCGGCCTGACCCTCCCCGCGAGGTCAGCCGCGGACGCGCTCGGGCTCGCGCGTCGCGTGCGCCGCGCCGCCGCGCGACTCGGCCATCCGGAGGAAGACGCCACCGGCCAGGGCGAGCAGGGCCAGGACCCCGAGGGCGATCGGCGCCCAGCCGAGGACCGACAGCTGCGCGTTGTTCGCCTTCGCGTCCTCGACGTTCTTCTTCACCGTGTCGGCCGTGTACGCCAGCGTGATGTCCAGCGCGGAGGCGCCGTCCTCGAGCGTGCGGACCTGGTGCTCCTTGGTGTCGAGGATCGAGCCGGTCCCCCGGTCGATCCACAGGGTCTTGTCGTCCGAGTACAGGCCGGAGACGCCCTTGCTCACCTCGGCCGGCTGGTCGGTCACCGTGACGCGGTACCGGTAGGCGGGGACGCCGTCGACGTCCTCCTCGCCGTCGTAGACGGCCTCGACGCCGCGACCGAGCAGGCCGTCCCAGTAGGTGTAGGTCTTCGGCTCCGGGTCGAAGGGCCACTTGTTGACGACGCCCTCGTGCGGCTCGACCCCGAAGTCGCCCGACTGCTCCGCCGGCACGCTCTCGGCGCTCGTGCGGTTCGTCGCGAACCGGTCCGAGCTGAGCGTCAGCGTGCGCTCGTCGTCCCCGCTCAGGCAGTCCGGCGAGTTGCCGTCGGGGTTGCGGATCACGCACGTGAAGGTGTCGAACACGACGACGTCCGAGGTGGAGGTCTTGCCGTCCGCGACCGTGTGGTTGAGCGCCTTGACGGGCACCTCCGGCGCCCCGAGGTAGGAGGCGGTCCCCGTGAGACGGGTCTCGGAGTCGACGTCGAGCGGCGTCTTCTTGAGCATCCCGGGCGCGACGGTCGCCGTCAGCACGGCGGCGACGGCGAGGAAGCCGAACAACCCCAACAGGACCAAACCGACGGTTTTGCGCATGGTGGGGCTGCTCCTAGCTCTCCGTTGAGAAATCCGGGCAAGGTTACCAACGGGTAGACGCTCTGTCACCGCTTTCGCGAGGCGCGTCGTGGCGTGTCCCGGGACGGCCTCCGGGGCACGGGGGCGTCGGGTACGGTCCCGCGTGTGACCTCCCCGCCGTCCCCCTCGTGGGCGCCGACCCTGGGACGCTCGGTCCGCCTGCTGCGCGAGTTCCGGTACGAGCAGCCGGACCCGGACCGGTTCTACTCCGCGCTCGCCGAGGACTCCGTCGCCCAGCTCGGCTCCTGGACCGACCTCGACGGTCGGGTCGTCCTCGACGTCGGCGGGGGCCCGGGCTACTTCGCGCGCGCGTTCGAGGCCGCCGGGGCGCGCTACTGCGCGGTCGACGCCGCCGTCGGCGAGCTGACCGGTCGCGGGTCCGCCCCGGGCAACACGCTGCTCGGCAGCGGTCTCGAGCTCCCGTTCGCCGACGCCAGCGTCGACGTCGCCTACTCCTCCAACGTGCTCGAGCACGTGCCCGACCCGTGGCGGATGGCCGACGAGATGCTCCGGGTCACCCGGCCCGGGGGCCTGACCTTCATCTCGTTCACCGTGTGGCTCGGTCCCTGGGGCGGCCACGAGACCGCTCCGTGGCACTACCTCGGGGGACACCGGGCCCGACGTCGCTACGTCCGGCGGACGGGACACGAGCCGAAGAACCGCTTCGGCGAGAGCCTGTTCCCGGTCTCGGTCACCGCGACCCGTCGCTGGGCGGACCGACAGCGCCGCGGCGAGGTCCTCGCCTTCGCCCCGCGGTACCACCCGTCGTGGGCCCGGGGCGTGGTGCACGTCCCCGGCGTGCGCGAGATCGTGACCTGGAACCTCATGGTCGTGCTCCGCCGCCGATGACCGACCCCGCCGCGGGACCCGTGTGGCGGTGGCGACGGGCCGCCGTCGCCGCCGCCCTCGTCGCGCTGTGCTTCCTCCAGGACGCGGGGCGGATCGTCCCCGACACCAAGCTCGACCTCGTCGTCGACCCCGTCCGCTTCCTCGGCCGCGCGCTGTCGGTGTGGGACGACACGGGCTTCGCCGGACAGCTGCAGAACCAGGCCTACGGCTACCTGGCCCCGATGGGACCCTTCTTCGCCGCCGGCGGTGCGCTGCTGGACCCCTGGGTCGTCCAGCGCCTGTGGTGGGCCCTGCTGCTCGTCACCGCCTTCCTCGGCCTGGACCGCCTGGCCCGGGCCCTCGACATCGGCTCGCCCGCGACGCGGATGCTCGCAGCCGTCGCCTTCGCCCTCTCCCCGCGGGTCGTCTCGGTCCTCGGGCCCGTGTCGGCCGAGGCCTGGCCGATGGCCCTCGCCCCGTGGGTGCTCCTGCCCCTCGTCGAGGTGTTCCGGCGCGGGCGGTCCCCACTGCGCGGAGGAGTCGAGGCCGCGCTGCCGGTGCTGCTCATGGGCGGTGTCAACGCGGCGCTCGACCTCGCGGCGGTGCTGCCGGCCGCGCTCTACCTGCTGACCCGACCGTTCTCGTCCCGGACCGGCCGGACGTGGCTCGCGTGGGTCGGGGCGACCGCCCTCGCCACCGCCTGGTGGGTCGTGCCCCTGCTCATCCTCGGCCGCTACAGCCCGCCCTTCCTCGACTACATCGAGTCCGCGTCGACGACGACCCTCGTCACCTCCCTGGCCGACTCGCTGCGCGGCGCGAGCCAGTGGGTCGCCTACCTGCCCCCGGGGCTGGGCGGTACCTGGCGCGCGGGCCAGGACCTCGTCGTGCAGCCGCCCCTCGTGCTCTACTCCATGCTCGTCGCGGCCGCCGGGCTCGCCGGCCTCGCCCTCCCCGGTCTGCGGGAACGCCGCTGGCTGGTCCTCACGCTCTCCACGTCGCTCGTCGTGCTGACGGCCGGTCACGCCGCCACCTTCGGCTCGCCGGTCGACGGTCCGGTGCGCGACCTCCTGGACGGCCCGCTGGCGCCCCTGCGCAACGTCCACAAGTTCGACGTGGGCGTGCGGCTGGCCCTGGCGCTCGGGCTGGCGCACCTCCTCGCGGTCGCGCCGGCCGGCCTCCGCCGGCTCGCCGGCGGACCACGGCTCGTCGTCGGGCTCGTCGGGGTCGTCGTGCTCGCGGTGGGCTTCGCGGGCGCCGGACCGTTCCTCACCGACCGCGTCGCCCCGCGCGGCTCCTTCACGGAGGTCCCCGGCTACTGGGCCGACGCCGGGCGCTGGCTCGAGGAGCACCCGGCGGGCCGGACGCTCCTCGCCCCGCAGTCCCGGTTCGCCAGCTACGCGTGGGGCCTGCCGGGCGACGAGCCGCTCCAGGCCCTGACCCGGGCGTCCTGGGACGTCCGCAACGCCGTGCCGCTGACCCCTCCGGGGCACGTCCGCCTGCTCGACGCCGTGAGCGAGGCGTGGGAGACCGGCGGCTCGGTGCCCGGCCTCTCCGCGCTCCTCGCCCGCTCGGGCGTGGGGTACGTGCTCGTCCGGCACGACCTCGACACGCAGGCGGCGGGGGCCCCGCGCCCGGAGCTCGTCGACGCCGTCCTCGGCGCCTCCCCCGGCTTCACACGGGTGGCCGGGTTCGGCCCCCGCGTCGGTCGTCCCGACCCCGCCCTCGGGCGACCGCTGCGCAGCCCGGCGGTGGCCGACGCGCAGGTCGTCGAGGTCTGGCGCGTCGAGCCCGGACCGGCCCGCGCCACCGCCGCCGCCCCCGACGACGTCGTGGAGCTCCTCGGCGGGCCCGAGGGGCTCCTTCGGGCGGAGGAGGCCGGCGTGCTCGACGGAGCGCCCACCGTCCTCGGGGTCGACCGGGTCCCCGAGCTGCCGACCGGCCGGGTCGTCCTCACCGACAGCCTGGCGCGTCGCGAGGTCGACGTGGGACGCTCCGCCGCCGACCGCTCCGCCGTCCTTGCCGCGGACGACGACGGCACCCTGGGCACGGCGGCGCGCGAGTGGACGGTCGGCGGGGACGCCTCCGACGAGACGTCCGCCGTCTGGCTCGGTGCCCGGTCGGTGACGGCCAGCTCGTCCGCCTCCTCGCTCGGCGGCCGGCAGCCGGCCCAGCGCTGGCGCAGCCCGGCCCAGGCCTTCGACGGCGACCCGGACACCGCCTGGTGGCCCGTCGCCGAGGACCGCGCACCGACCCTCACCGTGCGCTACGCCGGCCCGGTCGTCCCGGGGCGGGTCACCGTGACGCTCGCCGGGGACGGCAGCCCGCCCTCCGGGACGGTGCGGATCGGGGACGGCACCACGGAGACCGACGTCCGGGTCGCCGACGGGCGCGCGGTCCTGCGCGTCGACCGGCCCGTGTCGACCCTCACCGTGCAGGCGCCCGGCGCGACCGGGGTGGCGGAGGTGGACGTGACGGGCGCGCCGGTGCGGTCCGCCCGCCGCACGCCGGCCCTCGACGTGACCAACCGCCCCAGCGCGGTCGTGCTCGCGAGCGACCCCGGCCACCGCGACGGCTGCGTCGGGCCGTTCGAGCGGCTGACCTGCGACCCGCTGCTCGCCGCCCGCTCCGAGGAGGAGGCCGGGCTCGTCCGCGTGCTGCCGGTCACCGGCCGGGACCGCTACGCGCCGGCGCTGACGGTGCGCCCGGTCGGCGGTCCCGCCCTGGACGCGCGCATCGCCCGCGCCGCAGGGCTCGGCGTCGAGGTGACGTCGTCCTCCAGCGGCGTCACGTCCCCGGGCGGCTCGGCGCTCGCGGCCGTCGACGGCCTCACGACGACCACCTGGACGGCCGCCGCCGGCGACGACACCCCCTCGCTGACCCTCCGCTGGGACGGCGCGCGACGCCTCTCGCGCGTCGCCCTCCGTACGGCGGACGACGCGCGCGCGTCGCGTCCGACGACGGTCCGCGTGCGGGCCGGTGACGTCGACGTGCTGCGCGCCGTCGGCTCCGACGGGACGGTCGAGCTGCCCCCCACCCGGACCGACTCCCTGACCGTGACGGTCCTCGGGTCCAGCGGTCGACCCGGGCTGGACCCCGTCGACGGCACCCAGCAGCTGCTGCCGGTGGGCGTCACGGAGCTCGAGGTCCCCGGGGTGACGAGTGGCGTCGTCGAGGGGACGACGGAGGTGCGGTGGCGCTGCGGCGAGGGCCCCGAGGTGGAGGTCGGCGGGGTCCGCCTGCCGACCGCGGTCACCACGACGGTCGCCGACCTCGCCACCGGCACCGAGGTCCCCGCGCGCGTCTGCGGCTCCGACGCGGTCGTGCTGGACGGCGAGACGGTCGTGTCGGTGGAGCGCACCGACACCCTCGCCCCCGCCCGCCTCTCGCTCGTCGGCTCCACCTGGACCACCCCGGTCCCGGCCCGGCCCGCGAGCACTACCGGCGGCGGGACCGAGGTCACCGTGACGGCGCCCCCCGGGGTCGACGCCGGTGCGACGCTGCTCACCCGACCGCTCAACACCAACCCCGGGTGGGTCGCCGACGACCCGCGGGTGACGCCGGTCGTCGTCGACGGATGGCAGCAGGGCTTCGTGGTGCCCGCCGGCGACACCGCCGTCAGCGCACGCTTCGCCCCGGCCGGTCTCTATCGGGGCGCGGTCGTCGGCGGGCTCGCCCTCGCCGCGCTCGTCGCGCTCGCCGCCCTCTGGTCGCGGCGTCGTCGGACGCCCGCAGGCGCCACCGTGGCCGTGGCCGGGCGGGGGCTGCCCCGCCCCCTGCGGTGGTCGGCCGTCGTGGTCACCGCCGGTCTGCTCGGCGGGGTCGCCGGGCTCGCGCTCGTCGTCGCGACGGCCTCCGCCACCGGGTGGGCAGGCCGCCGCCGCACCGCACGTCACCGGGCGGGCGTCGTGGGCCTTCTCCTCGTCGTGGCCGGCGTCCTCATGGCCGCGGCCCCGTGGGGGTCCGCGCGGCATGACGCGCTGGCCCCGGCGGTCCAGCTGCTCGGTCTCGCCGCCGTCGTCCTGACCCTGGTGCCGCTCCCCCGCCGCGACCGGTGAGGCGGGCGAGCACCAGGTGCAGCGGGGCCGCCACCGCGAGGCTCGCCAGGAGGGTCACGACGAAGACCACGGCGGTGTCACCGGTGAAGGTGCGGTAGCCGAGGACGTCCATGACGCCCTCGATGACGACGAGGTGCACGAGGAACAGCTCGTAGGACACCCGCCCGAGCCACTGCAGCGCCGGGTGGCGCAGCCAGGTCACGAGCGGGGACGCCGAGCGGGCGACGAGCGGGGCGAGGACGCACGCCGCGACCCCCGCGTAGAGCAGCGACTTGAGGGTCGCGGCGCCCGCCTGCGCCGGGACGAGGGTCGCCGGCCCGGCCGCCGGCGTGCTCGCCACGAGGAAGAGCCCGGCACCGACGAGCCACACCGACCCCGGGGCACGCGCGGCTCCCGGGAGGTCGGCGCTCCCCGTGGCCTCGCGCTCGACGGCGAGGACGCACAGCGCCATCCCCGCGACGAACCACACGAGGTGACCGGGCAGCCAGTACTGCGCCTCGAGCGGAGCGTCCCAGCGCGCGCGCAGCACCCACCAGAGCGGGCTCACCGCCCCGAGGCCGCCGAGGACCGTGAGCCGCGCCCGGGTGGAGCGCAGCCGCGCGAGGAGCGGGGCGAGGACCGGGAGGACGAGGTAGAAGGAGACCTCCACCGCGAGGCTCCACATCTGGGTGAGGCCGAGGTGCTGCTCGGCCCCGGGATAGATCTGGGTGAGGGTCAGCGTCCGGACCAGGTCCCCGAGCCCGTTCCCGGACGGCGACGCCACGAACAGGTAGGCGGCGGCGACGGCCACGAGGTAGCCCGGCAGGATGCGGGTCGCGCGGGCCCACGCGTACGACCGCGCGCTCGGCGGCGTGCCGGCCCCGGCGGCGGCCGCGAGCCAGGGGCGCAGGAGGAGGAACCCGGAGAGCGCGAAGAAGACCGCCACGCCGACGTCGAGGCGGGCCAGGACGAGCCCGAGGGTGCTCTCGTCGTACCGACCGGTCCAGTAGGCGGCGTGCGTCCCCACGACGGCCAGGGCGGCCAGCCCGCGGACGGCGGTGAGCTCGGGGTAGCGCCCGGTCCCGGGACGCAGCGGCATGCTCACCACCCCACCGGCTGGGGCAGGCCGACGACGCCGCCGGTCAGGCAGGCCCCCGACCCGGCGTCGGCCGTGACGTCGAGCCAGGTGACGTCGTCCTCGACGAGGGCCCAGACGCGGGAGCCGTCCGCCCGCACCGGGACCCGGACGCTCGCGCCGCGCGGGGTGCTCAGGGTGAGCGTGCCGTCGGAGGTGGCCCGGTAGTCGAGCTGCACGACCCAGGCCCAGAAGAACTGGCCCGCCGTGGCCCGGACCCGGGTGGGCGTGGCCGGGCCGGGGCAGGTGCCGGCGCCGTCGACGGCCAGCGGGACCCCGCTGACCTCCGAGCGTCGCAGCCGGCCGTCCGCGGCGAAGTCGCGCAGGTCGTCCGTCGCCTCGCCCACCGCGAGCGGGGTGAACCGGCCGCCGGCGGGGAGGAGCAGGCGCGAGGGCAGCGTGGCCGGCCAGAGCAGCCGCCAGACGACGGCGTCCGGGACCGGCGCGTCGTAGACGCGCGCCGTCGCGGGCACGGTCCGGGCGTCGGCGAGCGCGGTCGTCACGTAGGCGCGCCCGGGGTTGGCGGCCCACCGCTCGCGGAAGCCCGACGCCGACACGAGCGAGCCCACGAGCAGGACCGCCAGCCCGGTGAGCGCGACGGTGCGCAGGACGTCGTCGGTCAGGTGCCAGCTGCCGACGCTGACCTCCGGCCGGGGGTCGGTCGCCGGCGGGTCGACCCCGCGGACCGGCAGGAACGCGCAGCCGACCGCCAGGGCGAGGACGAGCGCGAGGTCGGTGAAGTACCGGTACTCGAGGAGGACGGGGTCCGCGCCGACGACCGGCACCCGGGTGACGATGACGAGCACGACGTCGACGACGACCGCCACCGCCGCGAAGGCCCACGCGGCCCGCCACCGGGCCCCGACACGCGCCGAGAGCAGGACGACGCCGAGGAGGACCGCGGCCGAGACGACCTGCATGACGGCCGAGGGCGCCGCGAGCGAGTCGACGACGCCGAGCGGGCGCCAGGTCCACGGCCCGCCGAGCAGCCCCGGGACGACGGTCGCCCGCAGCGCCTGCCCGAGACCGGTGGCCACCTCCCCCGCCGCGACGCCCTCCTTGACCGGGCTCACGACGGTGGCGGCGTAGATCGCGACGTAGGCGAGCCCGAGCACGAGGTATCCCGCCCAGGTGACCGGCGTGCGGCGCAGCGCCAGCCGGACCCGCTGCCACGGTGTCCCGCGCAGGAGGAAGAGGAGGCTGAAGCCGGCGACGAGCGGCATCGCGAGCGCCGTCTTCTCGGAGAAGGCGAGCCCCGCGGCGACCGCGAGGACCGACGCGAGCGACCATCTCGCGCGCCCGCTGCGGACGGCGCGCAGCTGCGCCCAGAGCGCGAGGGTCGTGAAGAGGACCTGGGGCAGCTGGTTGAGGGCCGCCGCCCACCAGGTCGACCCCGGCAGCGTCAGGGTCGAGAGGGTGAAGACGCCCACCGGGACGAGGACGGCCTCGCGCGCCCCGAAGAGGTCGACGAGGAGCCCGACGACGGCCAGCCCGCAGAGGGCGACGCCGACGAGCATCGTCGTGACGACGAGCCCGTGGCCGAGGGGGGCCAGGTGGGAGGCCGCCCACACCCAGAGCATGGCGCCGGGCATGAGGTGCCCGTTGTACGGGGTGAGGAGGAGGTCGGGGTCGAACGGTGCCCGGGACATCGCGCGGACGTAGAACACGTAGTCGTCGAGGCTGAACCAGCCTCCGTACCCGACCCAGGCCCGCACGGCGACACCGACGGCGACGAGCGCGAGGGCCAGCGCCACGACCGTGCGTGGCGCGGTCGCGCCGTCCCGGGTGGTGCTCGGTCCGGCGGACCGGGTCTGCGTCACGACGGACGGACCGCGAAGTAGCGGTGGTAGACCCAGTGGCCCCCGTAGGTCGTGTCCTCGACGACGTCGAGGACCTCCAGCCCCGCGGCCGCGAGGACCGCCCGCACCCGTCGCGGGTCGAAGGCCTGCATCCGCATCGGGGCGGGGTACCGGAGCACGAGCCGCTGCCCGAGCCGGATGAGCGGCCACGGGGCGTAACGGAAGAGCAGTCCCTTCGCGCTGCGGGTCGGCCGCGTCGTCAGCTGCACGACGAGGGCCCCTCCGGGCGCCGTCACCCGGGCGAGCTCGGCGAGCATGCTCCAGCCGAGGTCCGGTGGCAGGTGCTGGAGGACGAGGCTGGAGTAGACGAGGTCGAAGCTCCCGTCCCCGTGCCCGGCGAGGTCGTCGCGCTCGGAGAGGACGAAGCGGCAGCGGCCGGAGGTGTCGAGGGAGCGTGCCGCCCGGAGCATCCCCGGTGAGACGTCGAGCCCCGTCACCTCCTCGAAGGTCGCGGCGAGGGCGATGGCGGTGCGCCCGGCGCCGCACCCGAAGTCGAGCGCCCGCCCCGGCAGCGGCAGCGACCCGAGCTCGCGCAGGTGGTCGAGGGAGGCCGCGACCTCGGCCCGGCCGGTGGCGAGGAACTCCTCGCGGTCCCAGCCGCCGTTCTTCGTGTCGGGCTTCATGAGGACGGCCCAGAGGGGGTCGCTCTCGCCCAGCCGCTCCCAGTCGGCCCTCGACCGTGCGGCGGCGCCCGCCGAGCCCTCGCGCACCTGCTCGCCCGCCTCTCGTCCGACCTGCTCCCGGGGGCGGTGTCCCGCGTCCGGCTTGTCTACCCGTCGGTAGAGTAGCCGCCGCCCGCCCCGTGATCCCGGAAGAGCCGATGATGCCTCAGCCCCCGGAGGACCGCCCCCTGCGCGTCCTGTTCCTCAACTGGCGTGACACGCGGCACCCGGAGGGCGGCGGGTCGGAGGTGTACGCGGAGCACGTGTGCGACGGCCTCGCGGCGGCCGGCCACGCCGTCACCCTGCTCACCGCCCGGGTCGAGGGGCTGCCCGAGGTGGCCGTGCGCGAGAGCGGCGTCGTCCACCGGCGCGCGGGGGGACGCTTCGGGGTCTACGCCACGGCCGCGCTCACCGTCCTGCGCGGGCGCGTCGACCCGCCGGACGTCATCGTCGAGACGCAGAACGGCGTCCCGTACCTCGCGGCCCTCTGGCGCCGCCGGGCCACGCACGTCGTGCTCGTCCACCACGTCCACCGGGAGCAGTGGCCCGTGGTCTTCCCCCCGATGCTGGCCCGGGTCGGGTGGTTCGTCGAGTCCCGGCTGGCGCCCTTCGTCAACCGGCGGCGCCCCTACGTCGCCGTCTCGCGGGTCACCCGCGACGAGCTCGCCGAGCTGGGCGTCGAGCCGCGGCGGGTCACCGTCATCCACAACGGCGCGATCCCGCCGCCCCCCGACGACGTGCCCCGTGCCGCCCACCCCCAGCTCGTCGTGCTCGGCCGCCTCGTCCCGCACAAGCGCGTCGAGCTCGCGCTCGAGGTGACGCGCCGCCTCGTCGCCGAGCACCCGGACCTGCGCCTCGTCGTCGCGGGGCGCGGCTGGTGGGCCGACCACATCAACGAGCGCGTCGAGGAGCTCGGGCTCGCGGCGCACGTCGACCTCGTCGGCTACGTGAGCGACCGGGAGCGCCACCGCCTCCTCGCGAGCAGCTGGGTCTCGCTCGTGCCGTCGGTCAAGGAGGGGTGGGGGCTCGTCGTCGTCGAGGCGGGGATGCACGGCACGCCGAGCGTCGCCTTCCACGGCTCGGGCGGCACGGAGGAGTCGATCGTCGACGGGAGCACCGGTCTGCTGGCCCGGGCCGACGACGTCGACGACCTCACCGCGCAGGTGCGCCGGCTCGTCGAGGACGCCTCGCTGCGCGAGGAGCTGGGGCGGGGAGCCCGCGAACTCGCCCAGGGCTACACGTGGGAGGCGGCCGTCGCGCGGTGGGACGACCTCATCACGAGGTCGGTGGGGCGGCGCCACCCCCGGCGGCGACCGCAGCCCGCAGGTCGCGGGCGCTGAGCGGGGCGGGGCCCGCCCGGCCGGGTCAGGGGGTCTGGTCCCCGTAGGTGTACATCGTCACCTGCTGCGTGTTGGGCTCGGGCGTGGCGGCCGTGAACAGGCCGAAGCTCGCCAGGCCGGCGAGGACGGCGCCGACGACGACCGTGATGATCGAGTCCTTCATGGATGGGCTCTCCCGGGACGATACGAGCAGGTGTGTGCGAAGCCTACTGCAAGGTAACCGCGGAGTCCCGCCGTTCCCGACGTCGGCCTGTCGTGGCGAGCAGGACGAGGCCCGCGAGCACCGCCAACGCGTCGCCGACGAGCACGACGGACGTCGGTGGGTCGTGCCGGTCGGCCGCGCCGGCCGCGGCCCCCTCGAGCCGCACCAGCGACACCCCGGAGCCGAGGTCGCGGCCGGCGGGCAGCCAGGACGGGGACGCCCCGGCGTCCACGAGGACCCACCCGACCCCGAGGCGGCGGAGCGCGGGCACGGGGTCGGTGGCGGCGAGCGCCACGCCGACGTCGGCGGCGAGGGGGTCGTCCCCGGGGACGACGACGGCACCCCCCGGACGCGTGACGACGAGCTGCGAGGCCGCGACGACCCGCACCGGCAGGACCCGGGACCACGGGGTGAGGCTGGTGCGCCGGCCGTTCCAGTCGTAGGCCCTGACCGGCTGCCACGGCAGGACGACCAGGGCCTCGTCCGCCGGTCCCGCCGCGACCGCGGCCCGGACCGCGGCCACCGCCGGCGGGAGCTGGACCGTCGCCACCCGCCCGCCGACGCCGAGCGCGGCGCCGGGCAGGAGCACGACCGGCAGCAGGACGATGAGGAGCGACGCGCCACGGGGCAGGCCGCGCCGTGACGCCTCCCCCACCGCCCGCCCCGTCCCCACGGCGAGGACCACCGCCCACGGACCGAGCGAGCGCGTGGCGTCGCGGAGCAGGCCGGCGCCGGGCAGTCCGGCGAGGGCCGGGAGGTGGGCGAGCGCCGCGCCGGCGAGCACCGTCACGAGCGAGAGGGCGCCGGCGACGAGCACCACCCGGTCCTGCCGCGCGGACGGCGGCCTCAGCACCCATCCGGTCACGGCCACCGCGAGCGCGAGCAGCGCGAGGACGACGCCGGCCCCCGAGGCGCGCCCGTCGGGGACGACCGACGCGTTCCAGGTGCCACCGCCACCGAGCACCCCGAGGACGACACCCCCCGGCACGTCACCGAGGTCGCTGCGCGGCCCGAACACCGCGAAACCCAGCTGGCCCGAGACCGGTGCCACGGGGCGCAGGAGCGACGGCAGGGCCCACGGGACGGCGAGGGCGACGACGAGGCCGGCGGCGGGCAGCCAGCACCGCGCCGCCCGACCTCGGGGGCCGCAGAGGACGCCCGCGAGGAGGGCGAGCACGCCGAGGAGCCACCCGACGGCGCCGGCCAGCGCGCCGACGGACAGCGCGACGAGCAGGGGACGGCCCCCGCCGCGACCCGCGGCGACGGCGCCGGCCGCGGCGAGGACCCACGGGAGGGCGGCGTAGCCGAGGAGCAGCGCCCAGTGCCCCATGGCGAGGCGCTCGGCGACGTAGGGGTTCCAGACCGCGGCCACGGTGGCGGCGGCCCGCCCCACGACCGGCCCGGGGACGAGGCGGGAGACGCCCCAGCCCGCCCCGACGAGCAGGAGGAGGAGCACGCTCGGCGCGGCGAGGTCGCCGAGCACCGTCGAGGCCAGGGCGGCGACCGCGTCGCTCGGCACCGCGCGGGCGGTCTCGTGGCCCAGCCCGAGCAGCCGCGGCCCGAGGACGGCACCCGGGAGAAGCACCATGTCGCGGACGAGGGCGGCCCCGGGGACCAGCGCCGGACCGAGGACTCCGACCGCCGCGAGGACCGCCGCGAGGAGCGGCGCCGCCTCCCCGGCGACACGGGTCCGGGCCGCCGCGATCATGGCGAGCGACCCTAGCCGATCCCGTAGGGTTCCCCGCGTGACCCGCGAGCTCGTGCGCCTCGTGCGACCCGGCCAGTGGGTCAAGAACCTCCTCGTCGTCGCCGCGCCCCTCGCCGCCGGGACGCTCCTCCAGCCCGCCGTCGCCGGACGGGTCGCCGTCGCCTTCGTCGCCTTCGTCCTCGCGAGCGGCGCCACCTACGCGCTCAACGACCTCCTCGACGCGGACGCCGACGCGGCGCACCCGGTCAAGCGCGCCCGCCCGGTCGCGTCCGGGCGGGTGCCCCGGCGGACGGCCGCCGTCGTCGTGGCCGTGCTCGCCGTCGCCGCACTCGCCGTCGCGGCGAGCGTCGGCCTGCTCCTCGTCGTCGGGGGCTACCTCGCGCTCACGGCGGCGTACTCGGCCGGGCTCAAGCACGAGCCGGTCGTCGAGCTGGCGATCGTCGCGCTGGGCTTCGTGCTGCGGGCCATCGCCGGCGGTGTCGCGACGGACACGCCCCTGTCGCAGTGGTTCCTCATCGTCACCGGCTTCGGCTCGCTCCTCGTCGTGACCGGCAAGCGGGAGTCCGAGCTCGTCCTCGCCCAGCGCGACGGCCGCACCCCCCGCCGCGCGACCGCGCGCTACACGACGGCGTTCCTGCGGGTCGTCGCCGCCACGGCCGCGGCGATGACCGTGGCGGGCTACGCGCTGTGGGCCGCCGACGTGGCGCCGCAGGCGCGCGAGCCGTGGATCGCGGTCAGCGTTGTCCCCTTCACCGTGGCCGTGCTGCGCTTCCTCCTCGACGCCGAGGACGCGCAGGCCGAGGAGCCGGAGCGCACGGTGGTCGCCGACCGCGTCCTCCTGGTCCTCGTGCTCCTCTGGCTCGTCACCTACGCGGTCGGGGCGCTGCTGTGACCGAGCTCGTGACCGGCTGGGGGCGCGCGACCGCGACCGCGAGCCACGTGCTCGACGTGGAGGACGCGGAGGCGGTCGCGCGCGCCGTCCGCACCGCCGACGGCCGGGGCCTGCTCGTCCGCGGCCTCGGGCGGGCCTACGGCGACGCCGCCCTCAACGCCGGCGGCACCCTGCTGCGCCTGCCGCGGTCGGCGCCGGTGCCCGTGCCCGGACCCGACGGCACCGTCACGGTCGCCGCGGGCACGAGCCTCGGCGCGCTGCTCGACGCGGTCCTCCCCCACGGGTGGTTCGTCCCCGTGACGCCCGGGACGCGGCACGTCACGGTGGGTGGGGCCCTCGCGGCGGACGTCCACGGCAAGAACCACCACCGCGACGGCACGTTCGGCGCGCACGTCGAGTCCCTCACGCTCGTCGACGGGACCGGCGAGGTCCTGGTGCTCGAGCGGGGCGACCCGCTGCTCGGCGCCGTCCTCGGCGGGATGGGCCTCGCCGGCGTCGTGCTGTCCGCACGCGTGCGGCTCCTGCCTGTCACCAGCTCGAGCGTCACCGTCCACACCCGCCGCACGTCCTCCCTCGAGGCGACGATGTCCGCCCTCGTCGAGGACGATGCCGCACACCGGTACACGGTCGCGTGGGTCGACCTCGTCGTCGGGGGCCGGGCCCACGGCCGCGGCGTGGTCACCTCGGGCGACCACGCGGACCGCGACGAGCCCGGGGCCCGACCGGTGGAGCTGCACCGCGGACCTCGCGCGGTCGATGTCCCCCCGTCCCCGGTCGGTCTCGTCGGGCGGCACGGCCTGCGCGCCGTCAACGAGCTCTACCTGCGGCGGGCCCCCGTGCGTCCGACGGTCACCCACGAGGACCCCACCACGTTCTTCCACCCGCTCGACGTCGTCGGCCGGTGGAACCGGCTGTACGGCCCCCGGGGCTTCGTCCAGTACCAGGTCGCGGTCCCCACCGACGACGACCTCCTCGACCTCGTGGCGCTCCTGCACCGGGAGCGCGTCGTCGTCGCGCTCGCGGTGCTCAAGCGGTTCGGCCTCGCGAGCGGGGCCCCGCTGTCGTTCCCCGTCCCCGGCTGGACCCTCGCCCTCGACGTGCCCGCCGACCCCGGCGTGGCACCGACGCTGGACCGGGCCGACGCGCTCGTGGCCGCTGCGGGCGGGCGCACCTACCTCGCGAAGGACGCCCGGACCCGCCCCGACGTCCTCGCGGCGATGTACCCCGAGCTGCCCCGGTGGCGCTCCCTGCGGGAGCGGCTCGACCCGCACCACGTGTTCACGTCCGACCTGGCCAGGAGGCTGCAGCTGTGATCGACGCGCTCGGCGCCCCCCAGTCCGTCCTCGTCCTCGGGGCCGGCTCCGACATCGCCGCCGCCACCCTCGCCCGGTGGGCGGCCGGCGGGCGGCTGCTGCGCGTCGTCCTCGCCGGGCGTCCCGGCGCGCGACGGGACGCGGCGGCCGACGCGGCGCGGCGGCTCGCGCCCGCCGCCTCGGTCGAGGTCGTCGACTTCGAGGCGACGCGCACGGGCGACCACGCGGCCGCGCTGCACCCGGTCTTCGACGCGGGCGACGTCGACGTCGTGCTGTTCGCCGTGGGCACCCTGCCCGACCGACCGTCGCTGCCCGACCCCGAAGCGGCGGCCGAGGTCGTCACGACGAACTTCACCGCCGGCGTCACGGCGCTCACGGTCGCCGCGACGCGGATGCGCGCCGCCGGGCACGGACGGATCGTCGTGCTGTCCTCCGTCGCCGGCGAACGGGTCCGGGCGTCGAACTACCTCTACGGCTCGACCAAGGCCGGCCTCGACGGGTTCGCGCTGGGACTCGGGGAGGAGCTGCGTGGCAGCGGCGTCGAGGTGCTCGTCGTGCGGCCCGGTTTCGTCCGCACCCGGATGACCGCCGGGCTGGCCCCGGCCCCGCTCGCCGTCGACGCCGACGCCGTCGCCGAGGCGGTCACCACCCGGCTCGCCGGCCTCGGGGGGATCGTGTGGGTCCCCTCGCCGCTCCGGGTCGTCATGAGCGTCCTGCGGCACGTGCCCCGGCCGCTGTTCCGCCGGCTGCCGCTGTGACCGCGGTGGAGCGCCGCCGCTCCCCCGGCACGGCCGTCCGCGGCGGTGCGCTGGTCGCGGTCTCGCTCGTCGTGATGAACGTCGCGAGCTACGCGTTCGCGCTCGTCGCGGCCCGTGGTCTCGGACCGGCGCGGTACGGCGCCGTGGCCGCCCTCATGTCCGTGCTCGTCGTCGTCAACGTCGTGTCCCTCGGGCTGCAGACCGTCGGCGCCCGCCGCGTCGCGACGGACGGGCGGGCCAGCGCCGCCGCCGTCGGGACCCTCGCCGCGCGGGCCGCCCTCGCGCTCGCCGCCCTCTGCCTGCTCGCCGCACCCCTCGTCGCCGCGCTCCTCGACCTCGGCGGCATCGCGGCCGCCGCCGTCCTGGCGGTGCCGGCCGGCCTGCTCACGCTCGTCGGCGGCCGGGTCGGTGTGCTCCAGGGGGAGGAGCGCTGGGGTGCGTTCTCCGCCGTGTTCCTCGCCCTCGGCCTCGGCCGGCTCGTCGCGGGGTCGGTCGCGGTGGCCGTCTCCCCCACACCGCTCGGGGCGATGGTGGGCGTGGCCGTCGGGGCGCTCGCCCCCTTCCTCCTCGGGTGGCGTCGCGGCGCCCCGGCTCCGGACGGCACCCCGGTGGGGCAGGGCGCGCTCGCCCGCGAGGTGGCGCGCAACGCGCACGCCCTGCTCGCCTTCTTCGTCCTCTCCAGCAGCGACGTGGTCGTGGCCCGGGCCGCCCTCGACGCCCACGAGGCCGGGCTCTACGCCTCGGGCGCCATCCTCGCCAAGTCCGTCCTCTTCCTGCCCTACTTCGTCACCGCCGTCATCTTCCCGGCCCTGGCGCGGGGGGCCCACCGGCACCTGCACCTGTGGGGGCTGGCCGTCGTCGGACTCATCGGGGCCGGTGTCGTCGGCGGGGCGCTCGCCCTGCCCGGCCTCACCCTCGCCTTCGTCGGCGGCGAGCAGTACCGCGCCGTCGCCCCCTCGCTGTGGGCGTTCGCCGTGCTCGGCACCGTCTTCGCCTGCATCCAGCTGCTCGTCTTCACCGCGCTGGCCCGCGGGCACAGGTGGGCGCCCGCCGCGCTGTGGGCCGGGGTCCTCGGGCTCGGGGCCGCGGTCCCGTCCGGGGTCGACGCGGCGGAGCCGCTGCTGGCCTGGATCGTCGCCGTCGCGTCCGTGGTGCTCGTCGTCCTCGTCCTCGTGACCCGCCACGACGACCCGGCGCCCGCCGTCGAGGTCACGGGCTGACGCCGGCCGCTCAGTGGGCGGCGTCGTGCCAGGAGCGGCCGACCCCGACGCTGACGTCGAGCGGCACGTCGCCGAGGTCGATCGCCGCACCCATCTCGCGGCGGACGAGGGCCTCGACGTCCTCGCGCTCACCCGGCGCGACCTCGAGCACGAGCTCGTCGTGCACCTGGAGGAGCATCCGGCTGCGCGCCCCCTCCGCCAGCAGGGCCGCGTGGACGCCCTTCATCGCGAGCTTGATGATGTCCGCGGCCGTGCCCTGGATCGGGGCGTTCAGGGCCATCCGCTCGGCGCCCTCGCGGCGCTGGCGGTTGTCGCTCAGCAGGTCCGGGAGGTAGCGGCGGCGGCCGAGCATCGTCGCGGTGTAGCCGGTGGCGCGGGCCTCGACGACGACCTCGCGCAGGTAGTCGCGCACCCCGCCGAACCGGGCGAAGTACTCGTCCATGAGGCCCTGCGCCTCGCCCGTCGAGATCGTCAGCTGCTTGGACAGACCGAAGGCCGAGAGGCCGTAGGCGAGGCCGTAGCTCATCGCCTTGACCTTGCTGCGCATCTCGAGGGTGACGTCGGCCGGCTCGACCGCGAACACCCGCGCTCCGACGAAGCGGTGGAGGTCCTCGCCGGTGCGGAAGGCCTCGATGAGCCCCTCGTCGCCGGAGAGGTGGGCCATGATCCGCATCTCGATCTGGCTGTAGTCGGCCGACATCAGCGACTCGAGGCCCTCGCCGACGACGAAGACGTCGCGGATGCGCCGGCCCTCCTCGGTCCGGATCGGCACGTTCTGGAGGTTCGGGTCCGTGGACGAGAGCCGCCCGGTGGCCGCGATGGTCTGGAGGTAGGTCGTGTGGATGCGCCGGTCGGGCGCGACCGACTTGATGAGCCCCTCGACGGTGACCCGCAGCCGGCTGGTGTCGCGGTGGCGCAGCAGCGCCTCGAGGAAGGGGTGCTCGGTCTTGACGAAGAGGTCGGCCAGCGCGTCGGCGTCGGTCGTGTAGCCGGTCTTGGTCCGCTTGGTCTTCGGCATGCCCAGCTGGTCGAAGAGGACCTCCTGGAGCTGCTTCGGGCTGCCGAGGTTGACGTCCTCGCGGCCGATCGCGTCGTAGGCGTCCTGCTGGGCCTGGCGCATCTTCGCGGCGAAGTCGGCCTCGAGCGCGGTGAGGGCGTCCTCGTCGACGGCGATGCCGGTGCGCTCCATCTCGGCGAGGATGCCGACGAGCGGGAGCTCGAGGTCGGCGAGCAGCTCGGTGCCGCCGGTCTCCTCGACCTTCTCGGCGAGGACGGACGACAGCTCGAGCACGGCGCGGGCGCGGACCATCGCGTCGCGGGCGGCGGTGTCGTCGTCGGTGTCGAAGTCGAGCGTGCCCTGGGCACCCTGGTCGCTCGTCGCGTCGCCCTCGGCGGTCAGCTCGCGGCCGAGGTGGCGCACGACGAGGTCCTCGAGGTCGTAGGAGCGCTGGTCGGGGCGCACGAGGTAGGCCGCGAGGGCGGTGTCGCTGACGACGCCGTTGAGCGCCAGGCCGCGGGCGCTGAGGGCCTGCAGCTGCGGCTTGAGGTCGTGGAGGACCTTCGGGGCGTCGGGGTCGGCGAGCCAGCCGGCGAGGGCCTGCTCCTGCTCGGTGGTGAGCGCCGTGAGGTCGAGGTGGGCGGTGGCGCCGTCCTCCCCCGCGAGCGCGAGCGCGGTGGCGTCGCCCTCGCCGGCGCGGTAGTGCCCGGAGACGACGACACCGTGCGGCAGCGCGCGGCCCGGGCCGTCGTCGGCGAACCGCGTCGTGAGGTCGTCGGCGGTGAGGACGTCCCCGCCGAGGTCGAAGCCACCCTCGACCTCGTCGGACTCGACGTCGAAGGTCTGGAAGAGCCGGTCGCGCAGCACCCGGAACTCGAGGCCGTCGAAGACCCGGTGCACCTCCTCGCGGTCCCACGAGGCGCGCTCGAGGTCCGGCACCGTCAGCGGCAGGTCGAGGTCGTCGACGAGCCTGTTGAGGCGGCGGTTGCGCAGGACGTCGTCGAGGTGGGCGCGCAGGTTCTCGCCGGCCTTGCCCTTGATCTCGTCGACGTGGGCGACGATCCCCTGGAGGTCGCCGTACTGCGTGATCCACTTGGCCGCGGTCTTCGGGCCGACGCCGGGCACCCCCGGCAGGTTGTCGCTGGCCTCGCCGACGAGCGCGGCGAGGTCGCTGTAGCGGTTCGGCGGGACGAGGTACTTCTCCTCGACGGCGGCGGGGTCCATCCGCCAGACCTCGGAGACGCCGCGGACCGGGTAGATGAGGCTGACCTGGTCGGTGACGAGCTGGAAGGCGTCACGGTCACCCGTGCAGACGACGACCTCGGCGCCGGCCTCGGTGGCGCGGCGGGTCAGGGTCGCGATGACGTCGTCGGCCTCGTAGCCCTCGACACCGATGTGCTTGATGCGCAGCGCGTCGAGCACCTCGCGCAGCAGCGGCAGCTGGCCGGTGAACTCCGTCGGCGTCTTGGAGCGGCCGGCCTTGTACTCGCCGTACTCCTCCAGGCGGAAGGTCTGGCGCGAGACGTCGAAGGCGACGGCGACGTGCGTCGGCGCCTCGTCGCGCAGCACGTTGATGAGCATCGAGGTGAAGCCGTAGACGGCGTTCGTGTGCTGCCCGGTGCTCGTCGAGAAGTTCTCGACGGGGAGGGCGAAGAACGCCCGGTAGGCCAGGGAGTGTCCGTCGAGGAGGAGGAGCTTCACGCGTGGCAGCCTAACGACCATGACCGACAGCCCCGACCTCATGTCAGCCGTCGCCCGGATGCGCGCGATGAACCCCGACTCCCTCATGGACCGGATGGGCATCGAGGTGCTGGAGGCCACGCCCGACCGGCTCGTCGCGACGATGCCGGTCGCCGGCAACACCCAGCCCTACGGCCTGCTCCACGGGGGCGCCTCGGTCGTCCTCGCCGAGACGCTCGGCTCCATCGGGGCCGCCCTGCACGCGGGCGAGGGCAAGGCGGTCGTCGGGCTCGACATCAACGCCACCCACCACCGGGCCGCCCGCTCCGGCCTCGTGACGGGCACGGCGACGCCGCTCAGCCTCGGTCGCACCCTCGCCTGCTACGAGGTCGTCGTCACCGACGAGGACGGCCGACGGGTCTGCACGAGCCGCATCACCTGCCTCATCCGGGACGCCGCCCCGGGGGCCTGACGCCCTCGTCCGGGACGCCGTCGGTCATGGCGGCACCAGCGTTTCACCACGCCCTCACCAGGTCCGGGTAAAGCCCTGGTCAAGTCCGGCGAACGAGGGCCGTTGGCCCGATGCCGCGGCGTCCGAACGGACGACGACGGTTGCGGCACACCGAGAAACCATGGGCGGGTGAGCTCTCCCCTGCCCCCTCGCCGGGCCGCCACCCTCCAGGCCATCCTCGGTGCCACCACCGCCGGCGCCGACCCGTCCGCGCCGGCGAAGAAGGCGGCGAAGGCCGCCGCGACGAGGACGCGCCTGCCCGCGCCGACCCCGCCGCGGTCCGTGGCGCCGGCCGGCGTCGTCGTCCCGACGAAGGCCCCGGCCGCCCGGTCGGTCGACGCGGCGTACGCCCCCCGGGTCGCCCTCGGTGGCACCACGCCGCGCGTCGCGGCCGCGCGCCCGCCGCGCTACAAGGCCGTGCGCCCGGTCGCCCCGCGAGCGGTGAGCGGCGGCACGACGAGCACCGCCGCGGCGCTGCTCCTCGCCCGCCGGGCGACCTGGGGAGCCACCCCCGAGGTCGTCGACGCCATCACCGCGATGGGCGCGAGCGCCTGGGTCGAGGCGCAGCTCGCCCCCAAGGGCATCGCCGACCCGGTCGTCGACGACCTGATCGCCACGCAGTTCCCCCGCCTGTCGTGGCAGACCTGGGAGGTGCGTGACCGGTACTGGCCGAACCAGACCGGCGACCTCGGCTACGACACCGTCGAGGCCTACGCCGCCCGCGCGATCTGGTCCACGCGGCAGCTGCTCGAGGTGATGGTCGACTTCTGGAGCAACCACCTCGTCGTCACGGCGCCGTGGGGCGAGACCTGGGACTGCGTGCACCGCTTCCACGAGGACGTCATCCGCAAGAACGCCCTCGGCCGGTACGTCGACATGCTCGTCGCCGCCGCGATGCACCCGGCGATGCTGGCCCAGCTCGACAACGAGTCCTCCTCCAAGCGCGCGCCGAACGAGAACTTCGGGCGCGAGCTGCTCGAGCTGCACACCGTCGGCGTGACCGGCGGCTACGTCGAGTCGGACATCCGGACCTCCGCGCTCGTCCTCACGGGCATCTCGACCGAGCCGGAGACCGGCGAGTACTTCTACCGGTACAACCGCCACCACACGGGCCAGGTCGGCCTGCTCGGCTGGTCGAGCGCGAACACGTCGTCCCGGGGGGAAGCCGTCGGCGTCTCCTACCTGCAGCACCTGGCCCGCCACCCGAGCACCGCGCGCCGGCTGGCGACCAAGCTCGCCGTGCGGTTCGTCTCGGACACCCCGCCGAGCAGCCTCGTCGACTCCCTCGCGCAGGTCTACCTCGCCAACGACACGGCCATCGCGCCCGTCCTGCGCGCCCTCTTCGCCTCGACGGAGTTCGCGGAGTCCGCGGGCCGCAAGACCAAGCGCCCGCTCGAGCGCATCGTCTCGGTCGCGCGGGCCCTCGGCGTCAAGCCGGGGGCGAACACCCGCGGCTGGCTCGGCGACCTCACGTGGAACGCCCGCGTCGCCGGGCAGGCCCCCCTGGCGTGGCCCGCGCCCAACGGCTACCCGGACGTCGCCGCGGCGTGGTCGGGCGCCGGGGCGACGCTCGCCGGGTGGAACTTCGCGATGCACCAGGGCTGGTCGGCCGCCGACACGAACGAGAAGCGGGTCGTCTACCCCGCGCTGCGTGGCCTCCTGCCGAGCACGCTGCCCGCCACCCACGGGGCCGCGGTCGACGCCCTCGCGACCCGCCTGGTCTTCGCCCCGCTGCCCGCCGCGAAGCGGGACGCGATCTGCGCGTTCCTCGGCAAGACCGCCACCACCCCGCTGAAGTCGACGGACTCGCTCGTCGGCTGGCGCCTGCCCTACGTCGTGGCGCTGGTCCTCGACACCCCCGAGTTCGCGACCCGCTGAGGAGCCCCCCCCATGACCACCACCACCTGCGGCTGCCCCGAGGGCGTCGCCGCCATGGCCCCCAGCCGCCGGGCCCTCCTGGCCGGCGCCACCGTCCTCGGCGCCGCCGGCGCCACCCTCGCCCTCGCCTCCCCCGCCGAGGCCATGACCCGCCTGACGTTCGCCGACGCCGGCTACACCGGCGACACCCTCGTCGTCCTCAGCTTCCGCGGCGGCATCGACGGCCTCTCCGTCGTCGCCCCCGTCGGCGACCCCGCCTACTACACCGCCCGCCCCTCCATCGCCATCCCCCAGTCCCGCGGCCTCAAGCTCGACGCCCGCTTCGCGCTCCACCCCGCCCTGGCCCCGCTCCTGCCCCTCTACACCGCCGGCAAGCTCGCCGTCGTCCACGCCGTCGGCCAGCCCAACCCCACCCGCTCCCACTTCACCGACATGGACGAGATGGAGCGCGCCGCCCCCGGCTCCTCCCTGCGCACCGGCTGGCTCGACCGCATGGTCGGCGCCACCACCACCCCCGGCCCCTTCGCCGGCACCACCCTGGGATCCACGACGGCCCCCCGCTCCTTCCTCGGCGACCTCACCGCCGACCTCGCGATGCGCTCCGTCGACTCCTTCACCCTCAGCGGCGCCTGGGACGCCACCGAGACCACGCGGTGGACGACCGCCCTGCGCGCCCTGCACGCCGGCGCCGCCGACCCGGTGACCACCCCGGCCCGCACGGCCCTCGACGCGCTGTCGACGGCGTCCACCCTCCAGACCGCCGGCTACACCCCGGCGAACGGGGCGGTCTACCCGAACGGCGGCCTCGCGGACGCCCTCAAGGACACGGCACGGCTCGTCAAGGCCGGCGTCGGCCTGCGCGCCGTGAGCATCGACTCCGGCAACTGGGACATGCACACGGACCTCGGCTCCAGCACCGGGGGCTGGATGTTCAGCCAGCTCACCGAGGTCGGCAAGGCCCTCGCCGCGTTCATGACCGACCTCGGCAGCGCCGCCGACCGGGTCACCCTCGTCACCCTCTCCGAGTTCGGCCGCCGCGTCACCGAGAACGGCTCGGGCGGCGTCGACCACGGCTACGGCAACTTCTCGTTCGTCCTCGGCGGCGGCGTCAACGGCGGCAAGGTCTACGGCACCTGGCCCGGCCTCGCCCCCGACCAGACCCAGGCCGGCGACCTCAAGGCCACCACCGACTACCGCACCGTCCTCGCCGAGGTCCTCGAGAAGCGCTGCCGCCTCACCGCCTCGAGCGTGCTGCCCGGGACCCCCACGAGCCGCCTCGGCCTGCTCCAGCAGAAGGCCTGAGCGGGGCCGGGCCGCCGCGACTCAGGCCGAGCGGGTCGAGAACGCCCGCTGGCGCAGGCTGCGGCGGCGACGGGTCAGCTCCAGGCCCGTGTCGGCCGTCTCGGGCGCGATCCTGCGCCGGAGGGTGCCCGTGGCGACGACGCGACGGGTGACGGTGGAGCCGAAACCGAGCCGGGCGAAGAACCGGTTGGCCTCGCGGCTCGTCGTCGGGACGTTCGAGACGACCTGCTCGCAGCCCGCGCGCTCGGCCGCCGCGAGGACGGCGGCGAGGAGCTGCTTGGCGACACCGTGCCGCCGGGCGTCCGGGGTGACCCAGAGCTGCTCGATGGCGACCTCGGGGCTGGGCGCGAGCCCGAAGGGGTTGTCCGTGGTGATGACGTAGCCGGCGGGCTCGCCCTCGAGGTGGGCGATGAAGGCCTGCACGCCGGGACGCTGGAGGGCGCCGGACAGCCGGCCGTCGGAGATGGCGCGGGCGCAGACCTCGGGGCTGGTGCCGGCGTCGACCTTCGCCTCACGCCAGAGCGCGGTGAGGGCCACGAGATCACCCTCGACGGCAGCCACCTCGACGGGTCGTCGCGCCACGTTCGCCTCCTGTCCGACGGTGGTCCCCAGCGGGGACCGCACCGACACCGGACACTATGCCCCCGCGGCCACCCGAGGGAAGTCCGGATGGCCGCAACCGGTCCGAACGGCCCGACGCGGCCCACGGATCCCGTCGTGGGACCGCTCCCGGCCCACGGATCGGGTCAGCTCTTCTCCATGCCGGCGACGACGGCGTCGGCGACCTCGCGCATGCCCATCCGCCGGTCCATGGCGGTCTTCTGGATCCACCGGAACGCGTCGGCCTCGCTGATCTTCAGCTTGGCCATGAGCACGCCCTTGGCGCGGTCGACGGCCTTGCGCGTCTCGAGCCGCTCCCCCAGGTCGGCGACCTCGGCCTCGAGCTGCTTGAGCTCGCTCCAGCGCGAGAGGGCGATGTCGAGCGCCGGCGTGACGTCGCTCGCGGTGAAGGGCTTGACGACGTAGGCCATGACCCCCGCGTCGCGGGCCCGCTCGACGAGCTCGCGCTGGCTGAACGCGGTGAGCATGACGACCGGGCAGATGCGCTCGGCGCCGATCGTCTCGGCCGCGGTCAGCCCGTCCATGACGGGCATCTTGACGTCCATGATGACGATGTCCGGGGTCAGCGAGCGGGCCATCTCGACGGCCTGCTCGCCGTCGCCGGCCTGGCCGACGACGTCGTACCCGGCCTCGCGGAGCATCTCCGCGAGGTCGAGCCGGATGATGGCCTCGTCCTCGGCGACGAGGACGCGCTTGGTGGTGGCTGCACTCTGGGTCATGTGCCGGGAGCGGGACTCGAACCCGCACGCCCTCGCGGGCAGCGGATTTTGAGTCCGCCGTGTCTGCCGTTCCACCACCCCGGCCGGGGCGTGGACAGCATATCGAGGGCCACCGTGCCGGCCTCAGGCGTGTCCGTGCTTCGCCGCCTCGACGTAGGCGGGCGCGACCCGGTTCTTGGCGTCGCCGACCTTGTGCACGCGCAGGGCGTTCGTCGAGCCGGGGATGCCGGGGGGCGAGCCCGCGACGATGACCACCTGGTCGCCCTCCTGGACCCGGCCGAGTCCCATGAGCACCTCGTCGACCTGCATGGCCATCTCGTCGGTGTGCCGGACCTTGCCGACGAGGAAGGTCTCGACGCCCCACGTGAGCGCGAGCTGGCTGCGCGTCGACTGGTTGGGCGTGAAGGCGAGCATCGGGATGCGCGGGCGCACCCGCGACAGGCGCCGCGAGGAGTCGCCGCCCTCGGTGAACGTGATGAGGTACTTGACCCCGAGCAGCTCGCCGATCTCGGCGGCCGCAGCCGTGACGGCGCCGCCCTTGGAGTTCGGCCGGGTGCCGAGCGGGCGGATGCGGTGCAGCCCGTGCGTCTCCGTGTTCTCGATGATGCGGGCCATCGTCCGCACGGCGGCGAACGGGTTCTTGCCGACGCTCGTCTCGCCGGAGAGCATGAGCGCGTCGGCGCCGTCGAGGACGGCGTTGGCGGCGTCGGAGGCCTCCGCGCGGGTCGGGCGGCTGTTCTCGATCATCGACTCGAGCACCTGGGTCGCGACGATGACCGGCTTGGCCCGGCGGCGCGCGATCTCGCAGGCGCGCTTCTGCACGAGCGGCACCTGCTCCAGCGGCATCTCGACGCCGAGGTCGCCGCGGGCCACCATGACGCCGTCGAAGGCGCGGATGATCTCGTCGAGGTTCTCGACGGCCTGCGGCTTCTCGATCTTCGCGATGACCGGGAGGCGGTGGCCCTCCTCGTCCATGATCTCGTGGACGCGGCGGATGTCGTCGGCGCTGCGGACGAACGACAGCGCGATCATGTCGGCGCCGACCCGCAGGCCCCAGCGCAGGTCATCCTCGTCCTTCTCGGACAGCGCCGGCACCGAGACGGCGACGCCCGGCAGGTTGATGCCCTTGTTGTTGCTCAGCGGGCCGCCCTCGAGGACCTGGCAGACGACGTCGGTCTCGGTGACGTCGGTGGCGATGAGCGCGATCTTGCCGTCGTCGATGAGGATGCGGTCGCCGGTGTGGACGTCGCCCGGCAGCCCGTCGTACGTCGTGCCGACCTCGGTGACGTCACCGGGGACGTCGCGCGTGGTGATCGTGAAGGTCGCGCCGTTCTGGAGGACGACGGGCCCGTCCTGGAACCGCGCGGTGCGGATCTTCGGGCCCTGGAGGTCGACGAGCACGCCGACCGCGCGGCCGACGGCGTCGCTCGCGCGGCGGACGTCGAGGTAGACCTGCTCGTGGTCGGCGTGGACGCCGTGGCTGAGGTTGAGGCGGGCCACGTCCATCCCGGCCCGGACGAGCTCTCGCAGGTTCTCGGCGCTGGAGGTGGCGGGGCCGAGGGTGCAGACGATCTTGGCGCGACGCATGCCGCCGAGCCTATCGGTGCAACCGCTTCCATCGTGACGCGGGCCACATCGCGGTCGCTCCCCCGCCGAACCCCACCATCCCCACGCGCCTCTCCTTTTCGGGGTCACCCCGAGATGTCCACGAGACCCCGGCTCGGAACCGGGGTCTCGTGGACGAAGCCCTGTGTCGGGCCGGAGGTCGGACCGGGGTGTCGGCTCAGGCCGTCAGCGGGCGGTCCGTCGGCGCGACCGGGCGGGGCAGCCGCGACGGCTTGCCCATGAGCCAGGCGTCGACCTCGTGGGCGACCGAACGACCCTCGGCGATGGCCCAGACGATGAGCGACTGCCCGCGGCCGGCGTCGCCGGCGACGAACACGCCCGGCACCGACGACATGAAGTGGCCGTCGCGCGCGACGTTCGTGCGCTCGTCCTTGTCGACCCCGAGCTGCTCGAGCAGCCCGCCGGGCTGCGGCCCGAGGAAGCCCATCGCGAGCAGCACGAGCTGCGCCGGGATCTCGCGCTCGGAGCCCTCGACCTTCTCGAAGCCGTTCTCGCCCATCCGTACCTCGTGCAGGCGCAGCGCGCGCACCCGGCCCTGGTCGTCGCCGACGACCTCGCTCGTCGTCGTCGCGTAGACCCGCTCGCCGCCCTCCTCGTGCGCCGAGGCGACGCGGAAGAGCATCGGGTAGGTCGGCCACGGGTGGGCGCCGGCGCGCTCGATGCCGGGCTGCGGCATGATCTCGAGGCTCGTCACCGATCGGGCGCCCTGGCGGTGCGCCGTGCCGATGCAGTCGGCGCCGGTGTCGCCGCCGCCGATGACGACGACGTCCTTGCCGGTGGCGGTCACCTGGTTCTCGACGCTCTGCCCGAGCGCGACCCGGTTGGCCGGCGGCAGGAAGTCCATCGCCTGGACCACGCCGTCGAGCTCGCGGCCGGGGACGGGCAGGTCGCGCGGCACGGTCGAGCCGATGGCGACGACGACCGCGTCGAACCGCTTGCGGAGGTCGGCCCCGGTGAGGTCGCCACCGACGTCGACGCCGGTGCGGAAGCGGGTGCCCTCGGACTTCATCTGCGCGATGCGCCGGTCGAGGACGGCCTTCTCCATCTTGAACTCGGGGATGCCGTAGCGCAGCAGGCCGCCGGGCTGGTCGGCCCGCTCGTAGACCGCGACGGTGTGCCCCGCGCGCGTCAGCTGCTGGGCGGCCGCGAGGCCGGCCGGGCCGGAGCCGACGACCGCGACGGTCTTGCCGGACAGCCGCTCCGGGGAGACCGGAAGGATCGTGCCGTTCTCGAAGGCGCGGTCGACGACCGTCACCTCGACCTGCTTGATGGTGACCGGCGGCTGGTTGATGCCGAGGACGCACGCCGACTCGCACGGCGCCGGGCAGAGCCGACCGGTGAACTCGGGGAAGTTGTTCGTGGCGTGCAGCCGCTCGATCGCCTCGCGCCACTCCCCCTTCCACGCGAGGTCGTTCCACTCGGGGATGAGGTTGCCCAGCGGACACCCGCTGTGGCAGAAAGGGATCCCGCAGTCCATACAGCGACCGGCCTGGCGCTGCAGCTCGGGCACCGCCTGCGCCTCGTAGACCTCCTTCCAGTCCCGGATGCGCACCGGGACCGGGCGGCGGCGCGGCAGCTCGCGCTCACGCGTCTTGAGAAAACCCTGGGGGTCAGCCACGGGAGGCCTCCATGATCCGCTCCCACACCTGGGGGCCGTCGGGGTCGAGTCCCTCCGTCTCCGCCTGCGCCCGCACGTCGAGGACGCGCTGGTACTGGCGCGGGAGGACGAGGGTGAAGGCCGACCGGGCACTGCCCCAGTCGGCGAGGAGCCGCGCCGCGACACCCGAGTCGGTCCACCGGACGTGGCGCTCGAGGAGGTCGTGGACGACGAGCTCGTCGTCCGGCCGGAGCGGCAGGAGGTCGACCAGCTCTGGGTTGACCCGGTCGTGGTCGAGGTCGAGGACGTACGCGACACCGCCGGACATGCCGGCCGCGACGTTGCGTCCGGTCGGGCCGAGGACGAGCGCCGTGCCACCGGTCATGTACTCGAGGCCGTGGTCGCCCACGCCCTCGACGACGGCGGTGGCGCCGGAGTTGCGGACGCAGAAGCGCTCGCCGACCCGGCCGCGGAGGAACAGCTCGCCGGAGGTCGCGCCGTAGCCGATGACGTTGCCGGCGATGACGTTCTCCTCGGCGACGAGCGCCGAGCCCGGGGCCGGGCGGACGACGACGCGTCCGCCGGAGAGGCCCTTGCCCACGTAGTCGTTGGCGTCGCCCTCGAGCCGCAGCGTGACACCGGCCGGGAGGAAGGCCCCGAAGCTCTGCCCGGCGGAGCCGGTCAGGGTGAGGTCGATCGTGCCGTCCGCGAGCCCGTCCGGGTGCGCCTTGGTCACCTCGTGGCCGAGCATCGTGCCGACCGTCCGGTTGACGTTGCGGATCGCGAAGCGCGCCTGTACCGCCTCGCCGTGGTCGATGGCGTCGCGGGCCGCGGCGATGAGCTGGTGGTCCAGCGCCTTCTCGAGCCCGTGGTCCTGCGCGACGCGGTGGCGGATGCCCGAGCCGTCGGGGCTCTCGACGGCCGTGAGGACCGGCCCGAGGTCGAGCCCCGAGGCCTTCCAGTGCTGCACGGCCTTGCTCACGTCGAGGTGCTGGATCTGGCCGATCGCCTCCTCGATGCTCCGGAAGCCGAGCGCGGCGAGGTGCTCGCGCACCTCCTCCGCGATGTACTCGAAGAAGGTCTCGACGAACTCGGGCTGCCCCGAGAAGCGCGTGCGCAGCTCCGGGTTCTGAGTCGCGATGCCGACGGGACACGTGTCGAGGTGGCAGACGCGCATGAGCACGCAGCCGGAGACGACGAGCGGCGCCGTGGCGAAGCCGAACTCCTCGGCGCCGAGCAGCGCGGCGACGACGACGTCGCGCCCGGTCTTGATCTGCCCGTCGACCTGGACGACGATCCGGTCGCGCAGGCCGTTGAGGACGAGCGTCTGCTGGGTCTCGGCGAGGCCGAGCTCCCACGGGCCGCCCGCGTGCTTGAGCGAGGTGAGCGGCGCGGCACCGGTGCCGCCGTCGTGGCCGCTGATGAGGACGACGTCGGCGTGCGCCTTGCTGACACCGGCGGCGACCGTCCCGACCCCGACCTCGGAGACGAGCTTGACGTGGACCCGCGCCTGCGGGTTCGCGTTCTTGAGGTCGTGGATCAGCTGCGCGAGGTCCTCGATCGAGTAGATGTCGTGGTGCGGCGGCGGGCTGATGAGGCCGACGCCGGGCGTCGAGTGCCGGGTCCGCGCGACCCACGGGTAGACCTTCGGGCCGGGCAGCTGGCCGCCCTCGCCGGGCTTGGCGCCCTGGGCCATCTTGATCTGGATGTCGTCGCTGTGCGTCAGGTACATCGAGGTCACGCCGAAGCGGCCCGAGGCGACCTGCTTGATGGCCGAGCGGCGCACCGGGTCCAGCAGCCGGTCGACGTCCTCGCCGCCCTCGCCGGTGTTCGAGCGCGCGCCGAGGCGGTTCATCGCGACGGCGAGCGTCTCGTGCGCCTCCTTGCTGATCGAGCCGTAGCTCATCGCGCCGGTGGAGAACCGCCGGACGATCGACTCGACGGGCTCGACCTCCTCGAGCGGCACCGGCTCGCGCGGCGTCGCGCCGCCGAGCTCGAAGAGCCCGCGCAGGGTCATCAGCCGGCCGGACTGCTCGTCGACGCGCTGGGTGTACTGCTTGAAGACGTCGTAGCGCCGCTGGCGCGTCGCGTGCTGGAGCCGGAAGACCGTCTCGGGGTCGAACAGGTGCGGCTCTCCCTCGCGGCGCCACTGGTACTCGCCGCCGACGACGAGCTTGCGGTGCGCCTGGCGGATGCCGTCCGGCGGGTAGGCCATCCCGTGCCGGGCCGCGGTCTCGGCGGCGACGACGTCGAGGCCGATGCCGCCGAGCTGGCTCACCGTGCCGGTGAAGAACTCGTCGACGAGCTCCTGGGAGAGCCCGATGGCCTCGAAGACCTGGGCGCCGCGGTAGGACGCGACGGTCGAGATGCCCATCTTCGACATCACCTTGAGGACGCCCTTGCCGAGCGCCTTGATGAGGTTGGCGACCGCCTTCTCCTCGGTGACGTCGGTGATGTCGCCGCGGCGGACCATGTCCTCGACGGACTCCATCGCGAGGTAGGGGTTGATCGCGGCGGCGCCGTAGCCGACGAGGAGCGCGACGTGGTGGACCTCGCGCACGTCACCGGCCTCGACGACGAGGCCGACCTGGGTGCGGGTCTTCTCGCGGATCAGGTGGTGGTGCACCGCGGAGGTGAGCAGGAGCGACGGGATCGGCGCGAGGTCGCGGTCGGAGTCGCGGTCGGAGAGGACGACGAAGCGCGCTCCCCCGGCGATGGCCTCCGACACCTCGGCGAAGATCTCGTGCAGGCGCGCCCGCAGGGCCGCCTCGCCGCCGCTCACGTCGTACGTGCCACGCACGACGACCGTCTCGAAGCCGGGCAGGTCGCCGTCGGCGTTGATGTGGACGATCTTCGCGAGCTCGTCGTTGTCGATGACCGGGAACGGCAGGACGACCTGGCGCGCGTGCGCCGGGTTGGCGTCGAGCAGGTTGCCCTCCGGCCCGATCGAGCCGGCGAGCGAGGTGACGAGCTCCTCGCGGATGGCGTCGAGCGGCGGGTTGGTGACCTGCGCGAAGAGCTGGGTGAAGTAGTCGAAGACCAGCCGCGGCCGCTCGGACAGGACCGCGATGGGCGTGTCGGTACCCATCGACCCCAGCGCCTCGGCGCCGGTGCGGGCCATCGGCGCGAGGACGACCTTGAGCTCCTCCTCGGTGTACCCGAAGGTGCGCTGGCGGCGCGCCACCGAGGCGGCGGTGTGGACGATGTGCTCGCGCTCGGGCAGGTCCTTCAGCCCGATGAGGCCCGCGTGCAGCCACTCCTCGTACGGGTGCTCGCCGGCGAGCCCGGACTTGACCTCCTCGTCACCGACGATCCGCCCGGCGGCGGTGTCGACGAGGAACATCCTGCCCGGCTGCAGGCGACCCCGGCGCACGACGTTCTCGGGCTCGAGGTCGAGGACCCCGGCCTCGGAGGCGAGGACGACGAGGCCGTCGTCGGTGACCCAGTAGCGGCCGGGACGCAGGCCGTTGCGGTCGAGGACCGCCCCGACGAGGGTGCCGTCGGTGAAGCAGACGGCGGCCGGGCCGTCCCAGGGCTCCATGAACGTCGAGTGGAACTCGTAGAAGGCCCGGCGGGCGGGGTCCATCGTCGCGTGGTTCTCCCACGCCTCGGGGATCATCATGAGCACCGCGTGCGGCAGGCTGCGCCCGCCGAGGTGGATCAGCTCGAGGACCTCGTCGAAGGACGCGGAGTCCGACGCCTCGGGGCTGCAGATCGGCGAGATGCGCGAGAGGTCGCCGGGCAGGACGTCGGACGCGAGCATGCTCTCGCGGGCGTGCATCCAGTTGCGGTTGCCCTTGACGGTGTTGATCTCGCCGTTGTGGGCGATGAGCCGGTACGGGTGCGCCAGCGGCCAGCTCGGGAAGGTGTTGGTCGAGAAGCGCGAGTGCACGAGGGCGAGCTCGGTCGCGAAGCGCTCGTCCGAGAGGTCCGGGAAGAAGGGCTCGAGCTGGCCCGTCGTCAGCATCCCCTTGTAGACGACCGTGCGGGCCGACAGCGACGGGAAGTAGACCTCGGCCTGTCGCTCGGCACGCTTGCGCAGGACGAAGGCGACCCGGTCCAGCTCGATGCCCGTGAGGCCCTGCTCGGACGCGACGAACAGCTGCCGGAAGCAGGGCATCGTCGCGCGGGCGGCCTCGCCGACGAGGTCGGGGACGACGGGCACGTCGCGCCAGGCGAGGACCCGCAGGCCCTCCTCGGCGGCGATCGCCTCGATGCGCTCCTGGGCGGCCTCGCGCTCGGCGGCGTCGGTCGGCAGGTAGGCCATCCCGGCCGCGTAGGCGCCGGCGGGCGGCAGCTCGGCGTCGACGACGGCCCGGAAGAAGGCGTCGGGCACCTGGGTGAGGATGCCGGCGCCGTCACCGACGAGCGGGTCGGCACCGGTGGCGCCGCGGTGGTCGAGGTTGCGCAGCGCGTCGAGGGCGTGGGCGACGATGTCGTGGCCCGCGCTCCCCCGCATCGTCGCGACCATCGCCACACCGCACGCGTCGTGCTCGTGCTCGCGGCGGTAGAGCCCGACGTCGTCGGGCTGGGCGGAGAAGCGGGCGACGGTCACGTCGGATCACCGTCCTCGGGGGTCGACGGCCCCTCGCGGGACCGGGCACGGCAAGGTCAGGCGCGGACGTCTCTGGCCACGTGCCGGAATGCTATCCCCGGCCCCCCGCGTCTTGCCATTCGAGCGCCGCTATCCCACATCCTGGGACTCGGGGTGCTCCGCCGTGGACGCCTCCGCGGCGGGCTCGTCGACCTAATCGGTCTCGGCCCGGCGGGCCCGACGACCGGTGTGCCACACGATCCAGACCCCGAGGAGGAAGACGAGGATGCTCGTCCACACGTTGAGCCGCTGCCCGAGGATGAGCTCGGCCTCGTCGGTGCGCATCTTCTCGACGACGATGCGCCCGATCGGGTAGCCGGCGACGTAGAGGCCGAGCAGCTGCCCGGGTGCGAGGCGGCGACGGCGGTCGAGCGCGAGGAGCCCGAACCCGAGGACGAGCAGGAAGAGCGACTCGTAGAGGAAGGTCGGGTGGTAGACGCCCGCCACGACGGCGTTGCCGGAGGCGTCGGTGACGGCGCGGCCGGCGGCCTGGTCCCACTGGTGGACGGTCAGCCCCCACGGGAGCGTGGTCGGGCCGCCGTGCAGCTCGTTGTTGAACCAGTTGCCCCACCGGCCGATCGCCTGGGCGAAGGCGACACCGGGCACGGCGGCGTCGGCGAAGGTGAGGAAGGGGACGCCGGCCCGCCGGCACCCGATCCAGACGCCGACGGCACCGAGCGCGATCGCGCCCCAGATGCCGAGGCCGCCGTTCCAGATCTTCAGCGCGTCGAGCGGGCGGCCGCCCTCGCCCCAGTACGGCTCGGGCGTCGTGATGACGTGGTAGAGCCGGCCGCCGATGATCCCGAGGATGACGGCGTAGGCCGACACGTCGAGCGCGACGCCGGAGTCGACCCCGCGCGCCGCGAGGCGACGGCCGGTCAGCCACACCGCGAGGACGATGCCCGCGAGGATGCACAGGGCGTACGCCCGGATCGTCAGGGGCCCGAGGTCGAACGCCGCGACCGTCGGGCTCGGCAGGTAGGTCGTCACGCCCGACGACCCGCCTGCCGGAGCGCCGGGGTCACTTCGTGGCGTCCTGGATCGCCTGGGTCAGCAGCTCGGGGGTGCCGACCTGGCCGAGGTCGAGGTCCTTGCCGTCGAGGCGCAGGGTCGGGGTGCCGCGCACGCCGTCCTCGAAGCTCTTCTTCTCGACCGAGTTGACGTAGTCGACGTACTTGTTGGCGTCGTAGCACTGCTGCCAGGTCGTCAGCGCGCTGCCGGTGATGCCGGCCGCGGACGCGAAGCCCTTGAGCTGCGCGTCGGTGAACCCGGCGCCCTCGGTCGGCTGGTTGGCGTACGCCTGGTCGTGGAACTCCTGGAACTTGCCGGCGTCGGCCGCGCAGAAGGCGGCGTTGCCGGCCTTGGTGGAGCTGTCGTTGCGCAGGTTGTCGTCGAGGAAGTTCTTCACGTGGTAGACGACCTTGACCTTGCCCTCCTTCGCGAGGGACTCGACGGTCGGGCCGAGCTGGTCCTCGAAGGCCTTGCATGCCGGGCACTGGAAGTCCTCGAAGACGTCGAGGGTCGGCGCGCCCGCTGCGGCCTGGACGTCGGTGAAGGCCGGGTACCCGGCGCCGAGGCCCGCGGCGCCGGCCGGCACGGCGTTGCCGCCGCCGGTCACGGCGTTCTTCTGCGAGGTCTCCATCCAGATGACGCCACCGACGACCGCGACGATGGCGACGACCACGACGACCGTCGCGACGACGATCTTGTTGACACCCCCGCCGCCGTTCGCCTTCTGCGCCGCCTGGATCTTCGCCTGGCGGGCGTTGCCCGGCCTCGGCTTCGTCGAGTTCTTGGCCATGTCGGGGGTGATGCCTTTCGGTGCGGTCGGTCAGTGTCCGAAGAGGACGCGGTCGAGGGAGGCGAGGGTGCGGGGCCGCCACCAGAGCCAGGCGCCGGCGAGGGCGAACGAGGCGTCCCGCGCGATCTCCTGAGGGTACTTCGTCTCGTTGGCGCCCACCTGGCCGCCGCCGCCGAAGCAGCCGCAGTCGATGGTCAGGCCGCGCGCCCACGCCTGCGAGATCCCGAGGACGAAGACGACCATGAGCAGCGTGCCGACGATCGCCGCCGGCCGCGTGAACAGGCCGAGGACGAGCAGGACCCCGAGGACGATCTCGAGGAAGGGCAGCGCGAGGCCGATCCAGCCGGCGACGTCCATCGAGAGGAACGGCAGGTCGTAGGCCTGCACCGCGCGCTGCGAGGTGAGCGGGCGGCCGACCTTGGCGAACCCGGCCCAGACGAGGACGACCCCGAGGAAGAGGCGGGCCGCGAGCCCGACGACGTCGAGGACGCGCTCGGAGCGGTACCAGGCGGCGGGCGCGGTGCCCACCTCGTCGGTGCTCGTGCTCATCGCTTCCCCTCCCGGACACCCTGGGCCAGCTCGGTGGTCAGACTGCGCAACGCCTCGAGCCGATCGGAGAGTTCCCCGTCGCCGGCGAGGGTCCGCACGAGCGCGGAGCCGACGATGACGCCGTCGGCGTAGGCGGCGATCTCGGCCGCCTGCTCGCGCGTCGAGACGCCGAGGCCGATGCAGACGGGGACGTCGGTGACCTCGCGGACGCGCTCGACGAGCGTGCGGGCGTCGGTGTCGACGCTCGTGCGCACCCCCGTGACCCCCATCGTCGAGGCCGCGTAGACGAAGCCGCGGCAGGCCGAGGTGACCTTCTCGAGGCGGTCCGGGGTGCTGCTCGGGGCGACGAGGAAGACCCGGTCCAGGCCGTGCCGCTCGCTCGCGGCCAGCCAGTCGTCGGCCTCGTCCGGCACGAGGTCCGGGGTGATGAGGCCCGCGCCGCCGGCGGCCTCGAGGTCGGCGGCGAACGTCTCGACGCCCCGCTTGAGCACGAGGTTCCAGTAGGTCATGACGACCGGGACGGCGCCCGCGTCGCGGACGGCCGAGACGGCGGTGAAGACGTCGTCGACGCGGACCCCGGCGGCGAGGGCGGCGGCCATCGCCTCCTGGTTGACCGGGCCGTCGATGACGGGGTCGCTGTACGCGACGCCGACCTCGACGATGTCGCACCCGGCCTCGACGAGGACCTTCATGGCCTCGATGGAGTCCTCGACGCTCGGGTAGCCGACCGGGAGGTAGCCGACGAGCGCGGCGCGACCCTCCGCGCGGCAGCGCTCGAGGACCTCCCCGAGGCGGGTGGCCTGGGTGGTGCTCACGACTGGGTGCCCTCCTCGACGAGGCCGAAGTACGCGGCGGCGGTGTGCATGTCCTTGTCACCGCGGCCCGAGAGGTTGACGAGGACGAGGCCCTCGGGACCGAGCTCGCGCCCGACCTCCATCGCGCCGACGAGCGCGTGCGCCGACTCCAGCGCCGGGATGATGCCCTCGGTGCGGCAGAGCAGCCGGAAGGCCTCCATCACCGCGTCGTCGGTGGCGTACCGGTACTCGGCGCGGCCGCTGTCGCGCAGGTGGGCGTGCTCGGGACCGACGCTCGGGTAGTCCAGGCCGGCCGAGATCGAGTGCGACTCGACCGTCTGCCCGTCGGTGTCCTGCATGAGGTAGCTCATCGCGCCGTGGAGCACACCGGGGGTCGCGTCCGCGGCGAAGCGGGCGGCGTGGCGCCCGGACTCCACGCCCTCGCCGCCGGCCTCGACACCGATGAGCCGCACGCCGGCGTCGGGGACGAAGCGGTGGAAGATGCCCATCGCGTTCGAGCCGCCGCCGACGCAGGCGACGACGGCGTCGGGCAGGCGCCCGGTCAGCTCGAGGACCTGCGCCCGGGCCTCCTCGCCGATGATCGCGTGGAAGTCGCGGACCATCTCCGGGAACGGGTGCGGGCCGGTGACCGTGCCGATGGCGTAGTGCGTCGTCGTGACGTTCGTGACCCAGTCGCGCAGGGCCTCGTTGATCGCGTCCTTGAGCGTGGCCGAGCCGTGCTCGACGGCGACGACCTCGGCACCGAGGATCTTCATCCGCGCGACGTTGAGCGCCTGGCGCTCGGTGTCGACCTTGCCCATGTAGACCGTGCACTCCAGGCCCATGAGCGCCGCGGCGGTGGCGGTCGCGACGCCGTGCTGGCCCGCGCCGGTCTCGGCGATGATGCGGGTCTTGCCCATGCGCTTCGTGAGCAGCGCCTGGGCGAGGACGTTGTTGATCTTGTGCGACCCGGTGTGGTTGAGGTCCTCGCGCTTGAGGACCACCCGGGCGCCGCCGCAGTGCGCGGCGAAGCGCGGCACCTCGGTGATGATGCTCGGCCGTCCGGTGTACGTGGCGTGCAGGCGGGCGAGCTCGTCCTGGAACTCGGGGTCGACGGCCGCCTTCTGGCGGGCCTCGTCGAGCTGCTCGAGCGCCGGGACGAGCGCCTCGGGCACGTAGCGGCCGCCGAAGTCGCCGAACCGGCCCGGGCGGGGCAGCTCGTCGACGGTCAGGCCGGTCTCGGTGGTGTCGGTGGTGTCGGTCACGGGGTCGCCTCCACGGCTCCGGCGGCGACGATCGCGGCGGCCCCGGCCGCCGGGTCGCCGTCGCGGACGAGGGCCTCGCCGACGAGGACGACGTCGGCGCCCTGCGCGGCGTACGCCGCGGCGTCGGCGGGACCGGTGATGCCCGACTCGGCGACGATGACGACGCCGTCCGGGACGAGCGGCCGCAGCCGCGAGAAGGTGTCGGGGTGCACCTCGAGGGTCTTGAGGTTGCGGGCGTTGACACCGATGACGGTGGCGCCCGCGTCGACGGCGCGCTGCGTCTCGGCCTCGTCGTGGACCTCGACGAGCGCGGTCATCCCGAGCTCGCCGACGCGCGCCAGGAGCGACCGGAACAGGTCGTCGTCGAGCGCGGCGACGATGAGCAGCACGATGTCGGCGCCGTGGGCCCGCGCCTCCCAGACCTGGTAGTCGGTGACGACGAAGTCCTTGCGCAGCACGGGGATCGACACGGCTGCGCGCACGGCGTCGAGGTCGGCGAGGCTGCCGCCGAAGCGCCGCTGCTCGGTGAGGACCGAGATCGCGCTCGCGCCGCCGGCCTCGTAGGAGGCAGCCAGTGCCGCGGGGTCGGGGATGTCCGAGAGCGCGCCCTTGCTGGGGCTCGCGCGCTTGACCTCGGCGATGAGCGAGACGCCCGGGCGCCGGAACGCCGCCTCGGCGTCGAGCGCCGGCGGGGCGGCCGACGCGAGCTCGCGCACCCGCTCGAGCGGCAGGTGCGCCTCGCGCTCCGCGAGGTCCTCGCGGACCCCGGCGACGATGGAGTCGAGGACGGAGGTCACGGGAGGACCGTCGGTCATCGGATCGAGGGGGCCTCGCCGCGGTCGCGCCCGGCCGCGCCGTACCCGGCCATGGAGAGGACCTTGCCGGCGATGCCGCCGACGACGGCCAGCACCGCGCCGCCGATGAACAGCGGGACGTTCGGGAACATCACGGCGAGGCACATGACGGCCGACGCGACGATGATGATGCCCACCGCGGTCCACGCCGCCAGGCTGTGGCCGTGGTCTTCGATCTCGCTCATGGGGGCTCCACCTCGGAAGGGGTCGGGGGCCGGTCGGCCCGGGACGTGACGTCGTGTCGATTCTGTCAGGTCGTGGCGTCGTCGCCGACGTCGGTGGGGTCGCGCCCGGCGGAGAGGTCGTCCCAGTCGCTCGCCACGCGCTCGCCCCTCCGGCCGGCGACGTGGCCCTCGGCCGCACCCGGCGCCTCGTAGCGGCGGGACGGCCCGGCCCAGCGGCGCGCGCCCACGAGCGCGCAGCCGAGGGCGAGCGCGGCGAGGAGGACGCCGAGGAGCGCCGTCCAGGGCATCGCCGTCGCGGAGGCGACCGCCTCGACCGTCCCGGTGCGGCCGACGCGGGTGGCCGCCACCGGCCCGAGCGCGCCGGAGGGGTCGGCGAGCACCCGGACGGTGAGGACGCCGGCGACGACCAGGCACCCCGCCCAGAGGACGAGGGCGACCGTGCGGCCCACGCGCCCGGCGGCGACGACGGCGACGGCCGCCGCGGCGACCGCCAGGGCGATCGCGGACAGGCCGGGCGCGACCTCCGCGCCGGTGGCCTCGACCCGGCTGCCACCGAGGACCGCGTCGGCGACGGACCCCGACACCCACGGCCGGAACCCGGCGACGAGGACGACGCCCGCGCCGAGGAGCGCGAGCAGGGCGACGGGGCCCTTGCCGGTCAGCCGCCTCACGACACGGTCCGCATCGCCCCGGCCGTCGCGACGGCGCGCAGCGCGGCCGTGGCCTTGGCGACGCACTCCTCGTGCTCGCGGGCGGGCACCGAGTCGGCGACGACGCCGGCGCCGGCCTGCACGTGCGCGACGCCGTCCCGCACGAGCGCGGTGCGGATGGCGATCGCCATGTCGAGGTCGCCGTGGAAGTCGAGGTAGCCGACGACGCCGCCGTAGACGCCGCGTCGTGACGGCTCGTAGTGCTCGATGAGCGCGAGCGCCCGCGGCTTCGGGGCGCCGGAGAGGGTGCCGGCCGGGAACGTCGACACGAGGACGTCGTAGGCCCCGACACCGGGCCGGGTGTCGCCGACGACCGTCGACTCCAGGTGCATCACGTGGCTGTATCGGCGCACGTCCATGAACTCGACGACGTCGACCGTGCCGGGGCGGCAGACCCGCTGGAGGTCGTTGCGGCCGAGGTCGACGAGCATGACGTGCTCGGCGCGCTCCTTGGGGTCGGCGAGCAGCTCCTCGGCGAGCCGGACGTCGTCCTCCGGCGTCTTGCCGCGGGGCCGCGACCCGGCGATCGGGTGGGTGATGGCCCGCTCCCCCGTGACCCGGACGAGCGCCTCCGGGCTGCTGCCGACGACGGCGTAGTCGGACCCGTCGGGCGCGGGGAAGCGGAAGAGGTACATGTAGGGGCTCGGGTTGGAGGCCCGCAGGGCGCGGTAGACCTCGAGCGGGTCGGCCGGGCAGTCGAGCGAGAACCGCTGCGAGAGGACGACCTGGAACACCTCGCCCGCCCGGATGTCCTCCTTGGCGAGCTCGACGACCTCCTCGTAGCGCTCGCGGGTGGTGTTCGAGCGCACGCCGGCCATCGCGGCCTCGACGGCCTCGGTGTCGACGACGGCGACGGTGCTCGGGGCCGGGGCCGCGAGCGCCGCGGTCATCGCGTCGAGCCGCGCGACCGCGTCGGACCAGGCCTGCTCGACGCGCTCGTCGGTGTCGTCGTAGTTGACGGCGTTGGCGACGAGGAGGATCGAGCCGTCGGCGTGGTCGAGCACGGCGAGGTCGGTGGCGAGCATCATCGCGAGCTCGGGGACGCCGAGCTCGTCCGGCAGGTCGCTCGGGACCTTCTCCCAGCGGCGCACCGCGTCGTACGAGACGGCGCCGACCATCCCGCCGGTCAGCGGGGGCAGGCCGGCGATGGGCGGTGTGGCGAGGACCTCCATGGTGGCGCGCAGCGCCTCGGTGGCCGGGCCGTCGGTGGGCACGCCGACCGGCGGCTCGCCGAGCCAGTGCGCCTCGCCGTCGCGCTCGGTGAGGGTGGCCCGGCTGGCCGCCCCGATGATCGACCAGCGCGACCACACGCCGCCGTGCTCGGCGGACTCGAGGAGGAAGGTGCCGGGCCGGTCGCCGGCGAGCTTGCGGTAGACCCCGACCGGCGTCTCGGCGTCGCCCATGAGGCGCCGGACGACGGGGATGACGCGCCGGTCGCGCGCGAGCACGCCGAACGCGTCGAGCCCCGGCCAGGTCTGCCCGTAGGCGAGGTCGGGGGTCTCGGCGGCACTCATGCGCCGGCCCCGACGACCGCGCCCAGGTCCCCCGCGTCGAAGCACGTGCGGTCGCCGGTGTGGCAGGCGGCACCGACCTGCTCGACGCGGACGAGGAGCGCGTCGCCGTCGCAGTCGAGCGCGACCGAGCGCACGTGCTGGGCGTGGCCGGACGTGTCCCCCTTGCGCCAGTACTCCTCCCGGCTGCGCGACCAGAACGTCACGCGCCCCTCGGTCAGGGTGCGGCGCAGCGCCTCGTCGTCCATCCAGCCGAGCATGAGGACCTCACCGGTGTCGTGCTGCTGGACGATCGCGGCGACGAGACCGTGCTCGTCGCGCTTCAGGCGGGCGGCGACGGCGGGGTCGAGGGCGGGGTCGGTCGGCACCCGCCCATTCTGCCGTGACGGGTCGACCCATCCGACCCGGGGGACGGCTCCGAACACCAACGGGTCGCTGTGGACCCGGGTGGTCGACGTCCGCGGCCCGCTCCCGCGCGGGAGGTCCTCCCGCGCCCCACGAAGGGAAGCACCATGGCAGGGACATCACGACGCGGCCTCCTGGCGGCGGCGGGGACGACGACGGCCATTGCCGTCGTCGCCACGGCCACGGCGGCGCAGGGCGCCACCCGTGACAAGGACGACGTCCTCGGCGAGCTCGACGACGCCGTGCTCGTCGCGTACATCGAGGACCCCGGCTCCGGGGTCATCTCGCTCATGGTCGGCGAGGAGGAGGTCGAGGTCCACGACCCCGCCCTCGTCCGCCGGCTCGTCAAGGCGTCGGGAGGGAAGGCCTGATGTCCTCCCACCGCGAGGCCCCCGAGGTCTCCAAGGACCCCGTCGCCGACAACACCGACGTCTACGCGTTCGTCAGCCCGGACAAGCCGAGCCACGTCACGCTCATCGCCAACTTCATCCCCTTCCAGAACCCGCAGGGCGGTCCGAACTTCTACGAGTTCGGCGACGACGTGCTCTACGAGATCAAGGTCAGCAACTCGGGGACGGCCGGCGAGGCCGACATCGTGTACCGGTTCCGGTTCGTCACCGGCATCCGCAACAAGAAGACCTTCCTCTACAACACGGGCCCGATCACCTCGATCAGTGACTCGACGTGGACCCGCCCGCAGTACTACTCGGTGACGCGGTACGAGAAGGGCAAGGGGTGGACGACGCTCGCCGAGCGGCTGGCCTGCCCGCCGGTCAACGTCGGGCCGCGCAGCACGCCGAACTACGAGAAGCTCGCCGCGCAGGCGGTCCACCGCATCGCGGGCGGGCGCACCGTGTTCGCCGGGCAGCGGGCGGAGGGCTTCCACGTCGACCTCGGCAGCATCTTCGACCTCGGGACGCTGCGGCCCTACCAGATGGCGCACCTCATCCCGTCCGCCGCGGCGGCGGGGGTCAACGGCACCCAGGGGCTCAACGTCCACAGCATCGCGATCCAGGTGCCCAAGACCGACCTCACGGCCGGCCACGGGGCGCCGACGGACGTCGACGACGCCCGCTCGGTCATCGGGGTGTGGGCTACGGCCAGCCGCCAGAAGATCCGCGTCCTCAAGGTCGGGCAGGGCAAGGCCGAGGACGCCGGGCCCTTCCGGCAGGTCTCGCGGCTGGGCAACCCGCTGTTCAACGAGGTCATCACCCCGATGGCCGAGAAGGACACGTGGAACTCGGTCGGGCCTGACGGTGACAAGCGGTTCGCGCAGTACGTGGCGCGGCCCGAGCTCGCCGGTCTCCTGCCGGTGCTCTATCCCGGGGTGTTCCCCCGCCTGGCCGCCTACAAGAAGGACCGCGCCGACCTGCTCGCCATCCTCCTGACGGGCATCCCGAAGGGGGTCGTGCCGGGCTTCCAGAACTACACCGGCGCGAACCAGGCGGACATGCTGCGTCTCAACCTCGCGGTCCCGCCGGCGAAGAAGCCGAACCCCATCGGGCTCGTCGCGGGTGACGCCGCGGGGTTCCCCAACGGTCGCCGCCCGGTCGACGACGTCGTGGCCATCGAGCTGCGCGCCGTGGCCGGGGCGACCATCCCCCTCGTGGACCCGTCGTTCACGCCGGACGACGCGACCGCCGGCCTGACCGACGGCACGAGCAACACCAACCCGCCGTTCCTCGACGAGTTCCCCTACCTGGGGACCCCGGCCGGGGGGTACCAGACCACGCCCGGTACCGCCGGCGGCGCCGCCTGACCGACCGGCCCGTCCCACCCACCCCCGCGGTGGGTGGGGCGGGCCACCGGCTGGCACCACCACACCGACCGAGAGGACCGCCGTGCCCACCACCGAGAACCCGTACGCCGGACAGGGGCCCGTGCCCCTCGACATCGGCGGCGACGTCGGCGCGCTCGTCGTGACGATGCCCGACCACCGCCCCGACCTCGACGACCTCGAGGTCGAGATCCGGCCCGCCGGGGCGGTCGCCGACCACCCGCACGACCACGACCACCCGCACCACCACCACGACCACGACCGACCGCACGGCCATGCGCACGCGTCGCCGTTCCCCCACGTCGGGGTCGTGCCCCGGCCGACCCCGTCGGGCACCGTGTCGTGCCTCGTCTACCCCGAGCTGCTCGCCGGCGACTACGAGCTCTACCCGGTGGGCACCCACGGCGTGACGATGACGGCCACGGTCGTGGGCGGCGAGGTCACCGAGCTCGACTGGCCGGCCTGAGCCGGCGGTCGAGGGCGACGACCGCGGCGAAGAGCAGCAGGAAGAGCACGGTGATGCCGACGACCGCGACGGCGACGGCGCCGACACCGTTCTCCCGGTGGTCGAGGAACGGGTAGGGGTACCAGCCGCTCAGGCCACCGACGACGAGGGTCCACGCGGTCCACGCGACCGGCCACAGGACGGCCTCGAGGGCGGTGCGCCACGTCGTGCGCGGGCGGGGGCCGACCAGCACCCAGACGAGCACGGCGAGCACCGGCACGACGACGTGGAGCAGCTTGTCGACGAACCAGTTCGCGCCGCTGAGGTCGAGCAGGGGCCGCAGCAGGACGAAATGCACGAGCCCGGTCACGGTGATGCCGACGAGCGCGGCGAGCCGCACCGGGCGCCACCAGCGGCCGTCGCGCAGCGGGTCGCGCCACAGCTGCCACGCCGTGACGGCGACGAGGACGTTGCTCTGGATCGTGAAGTACGCGACCAGGCGGTACAGGCGCGTGGCCAGCGGCGGCACCTCGTCGTTCAGGACCGCCTCCCCCGAGAGCACGAGGACGGTCTGGAACGCGAGGGCGAAGGTCGCCACGAGGGCGACCACGAGGTGCAGCTGCCGTGCGCGGGAGGCGGTCACGAGCGTGAGTGTAGGGCGCGCCCACCGGCTCGGGAGGGGTCGAGGAGCGGCTCTCCGGTGAGGGCACACCACAGCCCGACGGCGAGGAACACCGGCGCCCCGAGCACCCCGCACCAGAAGCTGCGGGCCACCGCGCCGGCCGGGACGAGCGCCGCGAGCACCGCCACCGCGACGAGCAGCCCCGCGGTGAGGTGCAGCACCGGCTGGGAGAAGACGACCGCGAGCGCGACGAAGTGCAGGCCCACGACGAGGTGGACGGTGAAGGCCCGGCTCCCCGGCTCGATGGCGCTCGACCCGCTCCAGTGCCGCACCGCCTGCGTCGTGCTCCAGCCGGCGAGCGCGAGCCCGGCGACGCCGAGCGCTCCGAGCAGCACCCGCCACAGCACCGGCCGCGGCGGACCCTCCTGGGCCCAGCCGGACCAGATGAACGTCGCGAGGCCGAACACGGCCCCCACCATCACGAGGTCGCGCGGGTGCGCGGTGTCGAGCATCTCTCCCCCTCCGTCGCGCCCGTGGCCTCAGCGCACGGGCAGCCCGTCGACGCGCAGGGCGTCCTTGACCTGACCGATCGTCAGGTCCCCGAAGTGGAAGACGCTCGCGGCGAGGACCGCATCCGCACCGGCCTCGACGGCGGGCGCGAAGTGCTCGACGGCGCCCGCTCCCCCGCTCGCGATGACCGGGACCGAGACGGCGGCCCGGACCAGCCGGATCAGCTCGAGGTCGAAGCCGTCCTTGGTGCCGTCCGCATCCATCGAGTTGAGGAGGATCTCGCCGGCGCCGAGCGACTCGGCCCGCGCGCACCACTCGACGGCGTCGAGGCCGGTGCCGGTGCGCCCGCCGTGCGTCGTCACCTCGAACCCGCCTGCGGGCGAGCCGTCCTCGGTCCGACGGCGGCGCACGTCCGCCGACAGGACGAGCACCTGCGCCCCGAACCGGTCGGCGGTCTCGGCGATGAGCTCCGGGCGCGCGATGGCGGCGGTGTTGACGCCGACCTTGTCGGCGCCGGCGCGCAGCAGGCGGTCGACGTCGTCGACCGTGCGAACGCCCCCGCCGACGGTCAGCGGGATGAAGACCTCCTCGGCCGTGCGCGCCACGACGTCGTACATCGTCGCGCGGTCCCCGCTGCTCGCCGTGACGTCGAGGAAGGTCAGCTCGTCCGCGCCCTGCTCGCCGTAGCGGCGGGCGAGCTCGACGGGGTCCCCCGCGTCGCGCAGGCCGCGGAAGTTGACGCCCTTGACGACGCGGCCCGCGTCGACGTCGAGGCACGGGATGACACGGACGGCGACGGACGACACGGCGTCAGCGTAGTGGCGGCGCTAGGGTCGGTGACCGTGTGGTTCCAGGTGACGGACCCGGCCGAGCCGGAGCACGTCGAGGCGGTCCTCGAGGCCCTCCACGACGCCCGCCCGCGCTGCGGCGCGACGGCCGTCGTCGCCGTCGACGGCCCGAGCGGCTCCGGCAAGACCACGCTCGCGAAGGGCGTCGTCGAGGCGCTGGCCGCCCCGGTGGTCCACATGGACGAGCTCTACCCCGGCTGGGACGGGCTCGCCGACGCCGTCCCCCTCCTCGTCGAGCAGGTCCTCGACCCGCTGTCGCGGGGCGAGGACGCGCGCTACCGGGTGTGGGACTGGGACCGCCACGGCTGGGGCGAGACACGGGACGTGCCCGCGGCCCCGGTCCTCGTCGTCGAGGGCTGCGGCGCGAGCGTCGGCCGCGCCGGCGACTACGCCGCCGTCCGCGTGTGGGTCGAGGCACCCAGGGACGAGCGGATGCGGCGGGGCATCGACCGCGACGGCGAGACCTTCCGCCCGCACTGGGAGCGCTGGGCCGCCCAGGAGGAGCGGGTCTTCGCCGACGACCGCACCCGCGAGCACGCCGACGTCCGGGTGTCGACGGAGGGCCGGTGACCCTCGCCGCGCGCGCGGCGCTCGGCCGCGGGCTGCACCGCCTCCACGACCGCGTCGTCTTCCTGCTCCAGATCGGCCTCGGCGTCGTCGTCGCGTGGTTCACCGCCCGGCTCGCCCTCGGCCACCCGCAGCCGTTCTTCGCCCCGGTCACCGCGATCCTCTGCCTCGGGCTCACCTACGGGCAGCGCCTGCGGCGCATCGTCGAGGTGACGGTCGGCGTCGCCATCGGCGTGCTCGTCGGCGACGTGACGATCCTCCTGCTCGGCAGCGGTGGGCTCCAGATGGCGTTCGTCGTCGTCGCCGCGATGGTCATCGCCATCGTCGTCTCGTCCGGGCAGCTCGTCGTCATCCAGGCGGGCGTCCAGTCGGTCTTCATCGTCGCCTTCGCCGCGACGACGAGCACCGGGGTCGGCCGCTGGCTCGACGCGCTCGTCGGCGGCCTCGTCGCGCTCGTCATCGGGGCGATGGTCCCGACGAGCCCGGTGGCGCGGCCCCGCGCGGAGGCCGCCCGGACGGTGCGGGCCGTCGCGCGCACCCTGGAGTCGGTGGCCGAGGCGCTGCGCACCGGCGACGTCGGCCTCGCCCGCGAGGCCCTGGACGAGGCCCGGGCGCTGGAGGACCGGCTGACCGACCTGCGGACCGCCGCCGCCGAGGGCGTGGCGGTCGTGCGCCAGTCGCCGCTCCTGCGCCGGCACCGGCCCCAGGCCGTCGCGGCCTCGGCCCTCGTCGTCCCCCTCGACCGGTGCGTGCGCAACCTGCGCGTGCTCGCCCGCCGCGCCGGGGTGGCCGTCCGCCGCGACGAGACGGTGCCGCCGCGGTACGTCGACCTCGTCGCCGAGCTCGCCCGGGCCGCCGACGACCTCGCCCGCGTCCTCGACGAGCACGCGCTGCCGTCCGCCGGCCGCGTCGTCCTCGCCCGGGTCGCCGGGCTCTCCGCGCGCGCCGAGCCGTCGGCCGGGCTGTCGGCCGAGATGGTCCGCGGGCAGGTCCGATCGATCGTCGTCGACCTCCTCGTCGTCGCCGGCCTCGACGACGACGAGGCGCTCCAGCTGGTCCCGGAGTCCCACCTGCCCTGAGACGCGTGTGAGGATGCCGCGGTGAGCGCCTCGTGACCACCTCCGCCCGCCCGACGACCGCGACGCCGCCCTGGCTCGTCGTCACCGCGCTCGTGCTCGTCGCGGCGAACCTGCGCACCCTCATGGCGAGCCTGCCCCCGCTCGCCGAGACCGTCCGCGACGACCTCGGCCTCTCCGGCGCGGCGATGGGCGTCCTCACGACGCTGCCGGTGCTCTGCATGGGCCTGCTCGCGCCGGTCGCCAACGTCCTGGCGCGCCGGGTCGGCCCCGGCGTCGCTGTCGGCCACGGCGTGGGGCTGGTGCTCGTCGGCCTCGTCGTGCGCGGCGTCGGCGGCGGGCAGACGTGGTCGCTCTACGCCGGCACGCTCGTCGCCGGCGCCGGCATCGCCGTGGCCGGCACGCTGCTGCCGGGCATCGTCAAGAGCGTCTTCCCCGCCCACCGGTCGGGCCTCGGCACCGGCCTGACGATGATGGCGATGATGGGCGCCGCCGCCGTCGCCTCGGCCGTCGCCGTGCCGCTGTCCGGCGCGCTCGGTGGCTGGGCGGGCTCCCTGCTCGCGTGGGCGCCGCTGGCCGCCCTGGCGGGCCTGGTGTGGGTGCCGCTGGCGCGTCGCTCCGCGCGACGGGCGGCCGCCGCGCCCGCCGACCCCGACGCCGAGGACGTCACGTACCGGCTCCCGTGGCGCAACGTGACCGCCTGGACGCTCGCGGCCTACCTGACCTTCCAGTCGTGGCAGTTCTACTCGTCGCTGGCCTGGCTCGCGCCGACCTACGAGTCCCACGGGTGGAGCGCTGGCGACGCCGGGCTGCTCATGTCCGTCTTCACCGGCGCGCAGCTGGTCAGCGGCCTCGTCGCGCCGACCCTGCTCGACCGGGTCCACGACCCGCGGTGGCTGCTCGCCGGGGCGACCCTCCTCGGAGGCATCGGCGAGACCGGGGTCTGGCTCGCCCCGGACGCGTTCGCCTGGGGCTGGGCCCTGCTCATCGGTGCGGGTCAGGGCGCCTGCTTCGCGCTCGGCCTCGGCCTGCTCGTCCGGTACTCGGTCACCCCCCGCGACAGCGCGCGGCTGACCGCGATGGCCTTCCTCGTCAGCTACTCGCTCGCCTCGCTCGGCCCCGCGACGATGGGCGCGGTGCGTGACGCCTCGGGTGGGTTCACGCTGCTCTGGGCGCTGCTCGCGCTCATGGCCCTCCCGCAGCTGCTGGCGCTCGGCCGGCTGCGGCCCACCGCGGCCCGGGTGGGGTCCGAGCGCGAGAGCGTCGCCGCCTGATCAGCCGCGGCGGCGCGCCCGGACGAGCTCGAGCAGGCGCGCGGCCTCGGCGCGGCCGCGCTCGCCGTCGACCCGCTGCACGGCCATGACCGCGACGACGTCGGTGTCGATGAGCTCGAGGCTCACCCACGGGTCGCCGTCGACGAAGCGCACGGCCTCGATCTCGTCCCAGCCGACGGTGCGGGTCAGCATGAGGTTGCGCACCGTCAGCCCGGCCTCGCCGGGGGTCGCGCGGATGGCGGCGTAGCGCGCGAGGAACGCGGCGACGGCGACGCCGAAGACGACGAGGGCCAGCTGGTCGCCGAGCCCCCACTGGCCCGCGACGCCCATCCCGACGGCGACCGCCGTGCAGATGAGGACGAAGACGCCGGCGACGACGAGCGGCACGACCCGCCCGCGCCGGGGCCGGAAGGGGGCGTCGGGGGCGGGGGCGTCGGTCACGGTCGGCACCCGGGTCAGAGCCGGCAGGCCGTGATGTCGGTGACGAGGATGGCGCGGGCGCCGAGGTCGTACAGCTCGTCCATCACGCCGTTCGTGCCGATCCGCGGCACCATCGCGCGGACGGCGCACCAGTCGCGGTTCTGCAGCGGCGACACGGTCGGGCTCTCGAGACCGGGGGTGACGGCGCAGGCGCGGTCGACGAGGGCGGCGGGGACGTCGTAGTCGAGCATCACGTAGTGGCGGGCCGTGACGACACCGAGCAGACGCCGGCGCAGGACCTCGATGCCGGCGGTCTCCTCGCTGCCCTCGCGCCGCACCAGCACGGCCTCGCTGCGCAGGATCGGCTCGCCGAAGACCTCGAGGCCCTGGCTGCGCAGCGTCGCGCCGGTCTCGACGACGTCGGCGATGACGTCGGCGACCCCGAGGGTGATCGCGGTCTCGACGGCGCCGTCGAGGCGCACGACCGAGGCCTCGACGCCCTGGTCGGCGAGGTGCTTCTCGACGAGGCCGGAGTAGCTCGTCGCGATGCGACGGCCGGCGAGCCCGGCGACGTCGGTCGCGGTGTTGGGGCGCGCGGCCCAGCGGAAGGTGGAGGCACCGAAGCCGAGCGGCATCACCTCGACCGCCGCGGAGGCGGAGTCGAGGAGCAGGTCGCGGCCGGTGATGCCGCAGTCGACGGTGCCGGAGCCGACGTAGACGGCGATGTCGCGCGGGCGGAGGTAGAACAGCTCGATCCCGTTGTCGACGTCGGTGACGACGAGCTCCTTGGTGTCGCGGCGGGTCCGGTACCCGGCCTCGCGGAGCATGGCGGCCGACGGGTCGGCGAGGGATCCCTTGTTGGGGACGGCGATACGCAGCATGGGGGTCTTCCTGGGGTGGGGCGTCGACAGGCGGCGGGGAGGCCGGCTCAGAGGTGCTTGTACACGTCGTCGAGGGAGAGGTCGGCGGCGAGCATGAGCACCTGGAGGTGGTACAGCAGCTGGCTGACCTCCTCGGCGGTGCGCTCGCGCCCCTCGTGCTCGGCGGCCATCCAGACCTCGGCCGCCTCCTCGACGATCTTCTTGCCGATGGCATGGACGCCGGCGTCCAGCTCCGCGACCGTGCCCGAGCCCTCGGGACGGGTCCGGGCCTTCTCGGCGAGCTCGGCGTACAGCGCGTCGAACGTCTTCACGGGCACCAGCGTACGGGGGCGCGGAGGGGTGTCCGACCGCCGGTCAGGCGACGGGCGCCACGACGTCGTCGCGGGACGCCGCCTCGCCGGCCGCGCGGGTGACCCGCACCCACTGCGAGAAGCCGTAGAGGACGAACATCCCGTAGAAGACGTACATGACGGAGGTCGGCACGTACCCGGTCGCGAAGCCGAGCGGCACCCCGACGAGGTCGACGCCGATCCAGGCCAGCCAGAACTCGTTCCAGCCGCGGGCCATCGCGTAGGTCGCGACGACGGAGCCGACGAAGATCCACGCGTCGCACCACGAGAACCACCAGGCCGGCGTGTAGTACGGGTTGGGGTTGGCGTCGAGGATGGCCTGGAAGACCTGGTGCACGAGCACCGTGCCCAGCAGCCAGCCGGCGACGACGACGGCCCGCTCGCGGGCGGTCATCCAGCGCGGGTCGACCGCCGGGGCCGCTCCCCCGCCGCGCCGGCGGCGCAGGGCGGCCCACGTCACCCAGCCGTAGACGCTGACGACGATGAAGAACACCTGGCGCCCGACCTGCCCGAGCAGGGGGATCCGCTGGTCGGCCCCGACCAGCGCGCCGAGGTAGACGAAGAAGAGGATGACGTTGGCGACGATGCCGACCGGCCACGCCCAGACGGCGCGCCGCATCCCGAACCACGCCGAGACGATGCCGATGAGCACCCCGAGGACCTCGAGGTAGTGCAGCTGGTAGCTCCCGATCGGGATGCTCGCGTCGAGCAGCTGCTGGAAGAGGTTCGGGCCCGGCTGGGCCGCGGCGGCGAGGAGGGGCACGGTCGTCATCCGTCCTGTCGGTCGGCGGTGGGCAGCGGCGCACGGGCGCCGAGGTCGCGGAGGGTGACCGCGGCCGCGACGGCCGCGACGGCCGCCTCGTGCCCCTTGTCCTCGCGCGAGCCGGGCAGCCCGGCGCGGTCGAGGGCCTGGGCGTCGTCGTCGCAGGTCAGGACCCCGAACCCGACGGGCACGCCGGTGCGCACGGCGACGTCGGTGAGGCCGGCCGTCGCGCTCTGGCAGACGTAGTCGAAGTGCGGCGTGCCGCCGCGGACGACGACCCCGAGCGCGACGAGGGCGTCGTGCGCGGGGGCGAGGCGCGCGCACGCCACGCTCAGCTCGACGGTGCCGGGGACGCGGACGACGAGGGGGTCCTCGACGCCGCACTCGGCCAGCCCGCGGCGGGCGCCGTCGAGGAGGCCGTCCATCACCGCGTCGTGCCACGACGCGGCGACGACCGCGACCCGCAGGCCGCGCCCGTCCGCCGCGACGCTCGGGGACCCTGCTCCGCTCATGCCGTGCTCCTCGGGTTCTCTCGGGGGTCGTGGGCGTCGACGACGAGGTCGTGGCCCATCCGGTCGCGCTTGGTGCGCAGGTACTCGCTGTTGGTCGGCAGCGGCGTCGTGCGCAGCCGCTCGACGGCCGGGACCTCGATGCCGTGGGTGCGCAGGCCCTCGACCTTGGCCGGGTTGTTCGTGAGCAGCCGGACCGCGTCGACGCCGAGGTCGGTGAGGACGCCGGCGGCCGGCGTGTAGTCGCGGGCGTCGACGGGCAGGCCGAGCTCGAGCTGGGCGTCGACGGTGTCGAGCCCGCGGTCCTGCAGCTCGTAGGCGCGCAGCTTGGCGGCGAGCCCGACGCCGCGGCCCTCGTGGCCGCGCAGGTAGACGACGAGGCCGCCCTCGGCGCCGACGCGCTCCAGCGCACGGTCCAGCTGCGGGCCGCAGTCGCAGCGCTGCGAGCCGAGGACGTCGCCGGTCAGGCACTCGGAGTGCACGCGGGTGAGCACCGGGCCGGTGCCGAGCCCCCGCGGGCTGACGAGCGCCAGGTGCTCCTCCCCCGTCACGTCGTCGCGGTAGGCCAGCGCCCGGAAGCGGCCGTGCGGCGTCGGGACGACGGTGTCGGCGACCCGGACGACGCGGTCGTGGCGCTGGCGCCACGCGACGAGGTCGGCGATGGCGAGCACCGGCAGGTCGTGGCGCGCGCCGAGCGCGAGCACGCCGTCGAGGCGGGTCATCGTGCCGTCGTCCTCGACGAGCTCGCCGATGACCCCGACCGGCTCCAGCCCCGCGAGCCGGCAGAGGTCGACGGTCGCCTCGGTGTGCCCGGGCCGGACGAGCACGCCGCCGGCGCGGGCGCGCAGCGGCACGACGTGCCCGGGCCGGCGCAGGTCGGTCGGCGTCGAGGCCGGGTCGGCGAGGACGCGCGCCGTCCGGGTGCGGTCGGCGGCCGAGATGCCGGTCGTCACGCCGACCGCGGCGTCGACGGTCACCGTGTAGGCGGTCCCGAGCGGGTCGGCGTTGTCGCGGACCATCAACGGCAGGCCGAGCCGGTCGGCCGTCTCCTCGGGCATCGGCGCGCAGAGGTAGCCCGAGCTGTGGCGCACCGCCCACGCGGTCCACGACGGGTCGAGGGTCTCGGCGGCGAGGACGACGTCGCCCTCGTTCTCGCGGTCGGCGTCGTCGACGACGAGCACCGGCCGGCCGGCGCGCAGGGCGTCGAGGGCCTCCTCGACCGAGGCGAGGGTCGGGGCGGGACCGGGGCCGGCGCTCACCGGGCCACCTCCGTCGGGGCGAACCGGGTGGCCAGCAGGCGCTCGACGTACTTGGCGAGGACGTCGACCTCGAGGTTGACGGGGTCGCCGACCCCCTTGTGCCCCAGCGTGGTCAGGTCGAGCGTCGTCGGGATGAGCGAGACCGAGAACGACCCGTCCGTCACGTCGACGACGGTGAGGGACACCCCGTCGACGGTGATCGACCCCTTCTCGACGAGGTAGGGCGCGAGGTCGTCCGGCAGCCCGAACCGCACGACCTCCCAGCGCTCCCCCGGCTCGCGGGCGGTGATCGTCGTCGTGCCGTCGACGTGGCCCTGGACGACGTGGCCGCCGAACCGGGACGAGGCGGCCATCGCCCGTTCGAGGTTGACCCGGTCGCCCGGTGCGAGCGCGCCGAGGCTCGAGCGGTGGAGGGTCTCGGCCATGACGTCGACGGTGAACTCGCCGTCACCGTGCTCGACGACGGTGAGGCACACCCCGTTGACGGCGATCGAGGCGCCGTGCGTCGCGTCCGAGGTGACGAGCGGGCCCCGCAGGGTGAGCCGGGCGGAGTCGGTGCCCCGGTCCAGGGCGACGACGGTGCCGAGCTCCTCGACGATTCCGGTGAACACGGTCAGCTCCTCAGCGGTCGGGCGGTGATGCGGACGTCGCCACCGAGGACGGTGACGTCGGTGGTCTCGAGGCGCAGGGCGTCCCCGATCGAGCTGCCCCCGAGGTCGCCGACGACGGGGTGGCCGCCGCCGAGCAGGGCCGGGGCGAGGTAGGCGACGACCTCGTCGACGAGGCCGGCCCGCAGGAAGGCGGCGGCGAGGGTCGGCCCGCCCTCGACCAGGACGTGGTGGACGCCGCGCGCGTGCACGGCCGCCAGGGCGGCGGCGGGGTCGTGCGTCGGGACGTGCAGGGTCTCGGCGGCGCCGTCGGCGAGCCGGGCGCCGTCGGGCAGGTCGCGCTTGCCGACGACGACGCGCAGGGGCTGGCGGCCGACCGGGCGGCCGTCGGCGTCCCGGACGGTGAGGGCGGGGTCGTCGGCCAGCGCGGTACCGGTGCCGACGAGGACCGCACCGCACCGGGCGCGCAGGGCGTGGACGTCGGCCCGTGCGTCCTCCCCGGTGACCCAGCGGCTCGAGCCGTCGGCCGCGGCCGAGCGCCCGTCGAGGGTGGCGGCGGCCTTCCACGTGACGAAGGGCCGACCGGCGCGCCGGGCGTGCAGCCAGGTGCGGTTGACCGCTTCGGCGTCCTCGGCGAGGACGCCGGCCTGCACCGCGACCCCGGCGGCCGCCAGCCGCTCGGCGCCGCCGGCGGCCTCGGCGGACGGGTCGGGCACCGCGTGGACGACCCGCGCCACCCCGGCGTCCAGGAGGGCGCGCGAGCACGGGCCGGTGCGCCCGGTGTGGTCGCACGGCTCGAGCGTGACGTAGGCGGTGCCGCCGTGGGCGGCGGCCCCGGCCTGGGCGAGCGCGTCGACCTCGGCGTGCGGCGTGCCGGCGCCGCGGTGGTGGCCGACGCCGACGACCTCGCCGTCGCGGTCGGTGACGACGCAGCCGACGCGGGGGTTGGGGTCGGCCTCGGGACCGCGCACGGCGGCATCGAGCGCCCGGCGCATCAGCGCGATGTCTCGCTCCACGGTGTCCGTCCTCGTGCCTCGAACCGGTCTCGGTCGGGCTCCGGGTGGACGGGTCGACGGCTCGCGCACACCTCGGTGCGCGGTCACGGCGACCGCCGACGGGACACTGCTCCCGTCGACACGTGCTGCCTCCCATCCGGACTCTCACCGTCGGTCGCGGAGTTTCACCGCGTCAACCGGCCGCTGGCTGCGGTCGGGTCGTGGACTGTCACCACCGGTTCGGAATTGCACCGACCCCGGAGCACGTATGCGGCCATTATGCGCCCTCACCCGCGCGACCGCCACGAGGTCCCGTGTGACGTCCCGCGCACGGTCGGGTCAGCCCTCGACGACCAGCCCCAGCGCGCGGAGGATGCCACCGGCCGCGACCGCGTCGACGCGCAGCCCGCGCACCCGGTTCTCCATCGGGTCGACGACGTAGCCGGAGGCCCCGACGAGGTCGGCGTCGCGCAGGTCGGTGCCGGCGAAGGTCGCGCCGGCCAGGTCGGACCCGGTGAGGGTCGCGCGGCGCAGGTCCGCACCGGCGAGGTCGACCTCCCGCATCGAGCAGTCCACGAACCGCGACCCCGCGGCGGCGGCGTCGCGGAACGAGCCCAGGTCGAGCCGGCACCGCTCGAGGTCCCACGGCCGCGTCGAGAGCGGGGCGGGCGCCGCCCGGCCCCAGACGACGCCGAGGGCCTTGCACTCGACGAACCGGCAGTCGGTGAAGCGCGAGCCGTCGAGGACGACCATCGAGAGGTCACACCCGGTGAACGTGCAGTCGGTGAACGTGCAGTCGCGCAGGACGGCTCGCTCGAGCACCGCCCCGCTGAGGCGGCAGCCCTCGAGCTCGGCGCCGGCCAGCACCTCGCCGGGAGCGAGCCCCTCGGTCAGGTCGAGGTCGGCGGCGAAGCCGTCCTCCTGCGCGAGGCGCTCGGCGAGGGGGGGCACGCTCAGTGCCGGTGCTTCTCGGCCAGGGCGCGCAGCTCGGCGACGGCGTCGGCCGCCGACTCCTTGCCGTAGACGGCCGACCCGGCGACGAACACGTCGGCGCCGGCCTCGGCGCACTGCTCGATCGTGCCCGCGGACACGCCGCCGTCGACCTGCACCCAGATCTCCCCACCACGCCGGCGCACCGCCTCGCGGACCTGGCGGACCTTCGGCATCTGGTCGGCCATGAAGGACTGGCCGCCGAAGCCGGGCTCCACGGTCATGACGAGCACCATGTCGACCTCGGCGAGCAGGTCCTCGTAGGGGGCGAAGTCGGTGCCCGGCTTGACGGCGAACGCGGCCCGCGCGCCGGCGGCGCGGATGGCTCGGGCCGTGGCGATTGGGTCGGTGGCGGCCTCGACGTGGAAGGTCACCGACTGCGCCCCCGCCTCGGCGTACCCCGGCGCCCAGCGGTCCGGGTTTTCGATCATCAGGTGGCAGTCGAGCGGGACCGGCGAGACCTTGAGCAGCGCCTCGACGACCGGCGGGCCGAGCGTCAGGTTGGGGACGAAGTGGTTGTCCATGACGTCGACGTGCGCCCAGTCGGCCGTGGCGATCGCCTCGAGCTCGGACTGGAGGTTGGCGAAGTCGGCCGAGAGGATCGAGGGCGAGATCTGCACGCCCGCCACCCTAGCGAGGTGCCCCGGTGGCCCGGACCCGGCCGGGTCAGGCATCCGCCCGCTTGCGCAGGAAGGCGAGGAACATCGCGTCGGTGCCGTGCACGTGCGGCCACAGCTGCACGTACGGACCGTCACCCAGCTCGGCCAGCTGCTCGCCCGCGGCGTCGCGCACGAACGGGCGGGCGTCGATGACCTCGACGTCGTCGCGCTTCTTGACGACGTCACCGACGACGAACCGCGTCTCGGCCACGTGCGGGCTGCACGTCGCGTAGGCGACGACCCCGCCGGGCGCGACGGCGTCGAGCGCGGACGCGAGGAGCGAGCGCTGGAGGGGTCCGAGCGAGGCCAGGTCGGCGGGGGTCCGCCGCCAGCGCGCCTCGGCCCGGCGGCGCAGCGCACCGAGCCCGGTGCACGGCGCGTCGACGAGCACTTTTGCGTAGGAGGCGGGTTCGTCCTCGCCGATCTCGCGGCCGTCGGCGGTGCGGACCTCGACGGAGCGTCCGGCGTCCTCGGCACGCCGGGTGAGGGCGGCGAGGCTCGAGCGCACGAGGTCGGCCCGGTGCTCGCTGACCTCGACGGCCGTGAGGTCCGCGCCACGCTGCAGCGCCAGGGCCCCGAGCACGCCGGCCTTGCCACCGGGGCCGGCGCACAGGTCGAGCCAGCGGGCCGGGGCGTCGTCGGGCACGTCGACCGCGGCCAGCGCGAGCGCGAGGTGCTGCGACCCCTCGTCCTGCACCGCGGCCCGACCGTCGCGCACCGCGGCGATGCGGCCGGGGTCGCCGCCGTGGAGCACCGCGCCGACGGGCGAGCCGGGGCTGGCCTCGGCGTCGGCGTCCTCGAGCAGCTCCTCGACGGTCGCGAGCCCGGGGCGCGCGACGAGGTGGACGACCGGCGGGACGTTGTCGGCCGCGAGGAGGGCGTCGAGCTCGGCGTCGACCGTCTCGGGCGTCGCGCGACCGTGCCCGAGGAGCGCGGCGCGCAGGGCCTTGACGACCCACTCGGGGTGCGAGTGGCGCACCGCGAGCGCGGCGCTCCCGCCGTCGCGCGGGGCGACCTCCTCGACCCACTCCTCGAGCGAGCGCTCCCCCACCCGGCGCAGCACCGCGTTGACGAGGCCGCCCGCCCCCTGGCTCGCGACGGTGCGGGCGAGCCCGACGGTCTGGTCGGCCGCGGCGTGGGGCGCGACGCGCATCCCGAGCATCTGGTGCACGCCGAGGCGCAGGACGTCGAGGACCGCCGGGTCGAGCCGCTCCACCGGGCGACCGGCGGCGACCTCGATCACCTTGTCGTAGAGGCCCTGCCAGCGCAGCGTCCCGAACGCCAGCTCGGTCGTGAAGGCGGCGTCGCGCCCCTCGAGCCGGCGACGGCGCAGGATCTGCGGCAGCTCGAGGTTGGCGTACGCGCCCTCGGCGACCGCCCGGAGGAGCGTGTAGGCGGCGAAGCGGGTGGGTTCGGCGGCGCGGGTGCGCTGCGCGGGGGCGGTCCGGGAGCGCTGCCGCGGGCCGCGGCCGTGGGGGCGGGTGGGTCGGTCGGGCACCGCAGCAGGCTACCGGCGGCCGGTCGGGGCAGCGGACGCCGCTCGTCCGCATCCACCCCTAGCGTGGGCCCATGGACACCGTGGACCACGAGGGCCTCGACCTCTCCGGGACGAGCGCGCGGCGCGTCGACCTGAGCGGCGCCACCGCCGAGCAGGTCCGCCTGCGAGGGGCGCGACTGCGCTCCGCCGACCTCTCCGGGATGCTCCTGCGCGACATCCTGCTCGCCGACGTGCGGGTCCGGGGCGCGTACGTCGAGGGTCTCGAGGTGAGCGGCGAGATCGGCCGGCTCGTCGTCAACGGCGTCGACGTCGCCCCGCTCGTCGTCGCCGAGCTCGACCGGACCGCACCGGGGCACGCGGACATCCGGCCGACCGACGCCGACGGCTTCCGGCACGCGTGGGACGTCCTCGAGGACCTGTGGGCCGGGACGGTGGAGCGGGCCCGCCGTCTCGACCCCGCCCTCCTGCACGAGCGCGTCGACGGCGAGTGGTCGTTCGTCGACACGCTGCGTCACCTCGCCTTCGCGACGGAGTGCTGGCTGCTGCGCGCGGTCCAGGGCGACCCCGCGCCCTGGGACCCGCTCTCCCTGCCGTGGGAGGAGGCCCCCGACACCGACGCGTTCACCGCCGACCGGGACGCCCGGCCCGACCTCGACGTGGCGCTCGCCCTGCGCGGTGACCGCGCCGACCGGGTCCGGGCGCACCTGGCGACGCTCACCGACGACGACCTCGCCCGCGACACCGTGCCGGTCGACGCGCCGGGCTGGCCCGAGCCGGAGGCCTTCCCGGTGCGCGAGTGCCTGCTGACCATCCTCACCGAGGAGTGGTGGCACCGGCGCTACGCCGAGCGCGACCTCGCGGCACTGGAGGCCCGATGACCACCGGGACCACCGACGCGGCCGTCGCGGCCTGGCGCGAGGCGCACGAGCGCGTCTGCGCCCTCGTGCTCGCGGTCGGTGACGAGCGGATGGAGGTCCGAGTACCCGCCACGCCCGCCTGGAGCGCCCGCGACCTGCTCTCGCACATGGTCGGCCTCGGCGCCGACGTGCTCGACGGCAACGAGCCGGACGACCACGGCGAGGAGTGGACGGCCGCCCAGGTGGAGGCGCGCCGGGGCCGCGACGTCGGCACACTCGTCGACGAGTGGCGTTCCCTCGCACCGGACCTCGTGCAGTGGATGACGGCCCACGGCACGCGGCCCCTCGGCGACGTCATCATCCACGAGCACGACCTGCGCGGTGCGCTCGGCGAGCCGGGCGGCCGCTCGGGCGCCGGCGTCGAGATCGTCCTCGACCGGATGCTCGGCCGCGTCGCGCAGGCCGGCGACGGACTGCCCCCGCTCGGGCTGGACGACGGCGCCCGCGTCCGCGTCACCTCCGGACGACCGGAGGACGCTGCGGTCCTCCTGCGCGCCGACACCGTCGACCTGCTGCGGGCCGTCACCGCGCGCCGGACGGCCGACGAGGTGCGCGCCCTCGTCGTCCGGGGTGACGTCACCCCCTGGCTGCCCGCCCTCGCCGGGCTCGGGCCGCTGCCGGAGCAGCCCCTGCCCGGGGGCTGAGCACGCCCGGGCCCGTCAGCCCAGCCGCTCCCCCTGCGCGATCCGCACCCCGCGGGCCCAGTCGGCGGCGGCCATCGCGCGCTTGCCCTGGGGACGCACCTCGCCGAGCACGACCGGGCCCGAGGCGGTGCCCACGAGCAGCGCGCGCTTCGTGGCGTGCAGCTCGCCCGCCGCGAGCGCCGGCACGTCCGGAGGCAGGTCGGCGGTGGCGAAGGGGCCGATCCCGAGCCGCTCGCCCCGGAACGTGCTCCACGCGCCGGGGTTGGGCGTGGCGCCGCGCACCTGGCGGTCGACGAGGTGGGCGGGCAGCGACCAGCGCACCTCGCACTCGGCCACCGTCAGCTTGGGGGCGTGGCTGACGCCGTCCTCGGGTTGCGGCACGCCGCGCAGCGAGCCGTCCTCGAGGCCGTCCATCGTCGCGACGAGCAGCCCGGCGCCGATGCCGGCCAGCCGCTCGAGCAGCGTCCCCGCGGTGTCGGTGGGGCGCACCGGCTCCGTCACCGTGCCGAGCACCGGCCCGGTGTCGAGACCCTCCTCGATGACGAACGTGCTGGCCCCGGTCACCTCGTCCCCGGCCATGACGGCGCGCTGCACCGGGGCGGCGCCACGCCACGCGGGCAGCAGCGAGAAGTGGAGGTTGACCCAGCCGTGCCGCGGCACGTCGAGCGCCGGCCGGGGCAGGAGCGCGCCGTAGGCCACGACCGGGCAGCAGTCGGGGGCGATCTCGCGCAGCCGGTCGAGGAAGTCGGGGTCGCCGGGACGGCCCGGGGTGAGCACCTCGAGGCCGTGCTCGAGCGCGACCTCCTTGACCGGCGACGGGTGCAGCGTCCGGCCCCGGCCCGCGCGCGCGTCCGGGCGGGTGACGACGGCGGCCACCTCGTGGCGCGAGGCGAGCAGCGCCCGCAGCGACGGGACGGCGGTGTCGGGGGTTCCGGCGAGGACGAGGCGCACCCGGCGAGTCTAGGAGGGCGGATGGCGCCGCCGGTCAGCCGGCGGGGTCGCGCGGGTCGACCCGCACGGTGACCGGGTCGGGGTCCTTGCGGGCCGACGCCCTCGCCCGCAGGGCGGCGAGCCCGCTCGTCAGCTCCGGCCCGGCGCCGGTCGGCACCGTGACGAGGGCGCGCCAGCGCTGCTCGCCGTGCGGCAGCGGCCCGAGCACCGTGCCACCCTCCGGCAGCGTGAGCTCCTCGAGCGCCCCCGCGAGGGCGGCCCGGGTGCCCGTCAGCGCCGCGACGCGCGCCGTCGGGGGCAGCGAGAGCTCGCGCCGCTCGGCCAGCTCGCGCTCGGCGAACCACGCGGGGTCCCAGCGCACGAGGGCCTCGACCGCGGGGACGGTGACGTGCAGCGGTGCGCCCGCCAGCACGACACGTCCGCCGGCGGCCGCCGGCCGCACGAGCGCGGCGGCGGAGCACCACCGGCGCAGCGCCTCCTCCCCCGCGTCGAGCGTGGGCCGGTCGAGCAGGGCCCACGCGTCGAGGAGGAGGGCGGCGGCGTACCCACCCTCGGCCACCGGTTCCGCGCCGGGCGTCGCGACGACGAGGCGCGGGGTGCCCTCGACCGCGTCGAGCACCGTGCCCGCGCCCGAGCGCTCCACCGGGACGCCGGGGAAGGCGCGCCCGAGCTCCTCGGCGGTCCGGCGGGCACCGACGACCGACGAGCGCAGCCGCGTGCCGGAGCAGCTGGGGCACGAGAAGGCGGTCTCGACGCGGCCGCACCAGCGGCACGCGGGCGGCCCCTGCGGACCGGTGAGCCCGAGCGGGCCGGAGCACACCCGGCAGCGCGCGGGTCGCCGGCAGTCCTGGCACGAGAGCGACGGCAGGTACCCGCGCCGCGGCACCTGGACGAGGACCGGACCCGCCGCCAGCGCCTCCTTCGCGGCGCGCCAGGCCACGCTCGGCAGGTGGGCCGCCGCGACCGCGGGGTCGCGCTCGACGTCGGCGCCCTCCCCCGCGACCCGGACCGCCGGCACGGCGTCGCGCACCGCCCGCCGCGGCGCCTCGACGACCGTGAGCCGCCCGGACGCCACGAGGTCCGCGACCGCCGCGGAGCGTACGTGGCTCGCGGCGAGCACGGCCGCACCCTCGCGCGCCGCCCGGGCGAGCAGCACCTCACGGACGTGCGGGTACGGGGCGCGCGGCTCGTCGAGCAGGTCGTCGCCGTCGTCCCACCAGACGACCAGCCCGAGGTCCGCGACCGGGGCGAAGGCCGCCGCGCGGGTGCCGACGACCACCGGCACGTGGCCGCGCAGCGCCTTGAGGAAGGCGGTGTAGCGGGCCTGCGGGCCCTGGTCGGCGGTGAGCCGGGTGTGCCGACCCGGACCGAGCGCCGCGACGAGCGCGGCCTCCGTGCGCACGACGTCGCGGTGGTCCGGCACGACGACGACCGCCCCGCGCCCGCCCTCGACCGTGGCCCGCACCGCCTCGGCGATCAGGGCCGGCCAGGCCCGCGACGGGTCGGTCGCCGGCAGGGCGAGGACCGCGGCGCCGGGGTCGCCCCCGGCGCGCAGCCGCGCGAGGAAGGCCTCGCCCGCCGGGTACGGCGACCACGCCGCGGCGGACGCCTCCGGGAGGGCGGGGTGCTCGGGCGGCTCCGTCGCGAGGGCCTGCTCGGCCCGGGCGTGCCGCGGGGGCACCGCGAGGCGCAGGACGTCGCCGAGGGTGCCCGCGTACCGCCGGGCCACGGCGCGCGCCGCGTCGAGGACGGCCGGGGTGAGGACCGGCTCGGGCGAGACGAGCCGCCGCAGCGGGCTGAGCCGCCCGGTGTGCTCGGCCTCGTCGCGACGCTCGAGGACCCAGCCGTCGAGGTCCTGCCCGGCGAAGCGCACCTTGACCCGGGCCCCGGGGACCGCGCCCTGCGCCATCGACGCGGGGACGACGTACTCGAACGGCCGGTCGAGGTGGGCCAGGCCGGTGTCGACCTGGACGAGCGCGACCGGGCGCTCCTGCGCCGGCGGGTCCTCGCCGCGCAGGCGCGGGCGGGCGGGCCGGGCACCGGCGAGGAGGGCCAGCTGCTCCCCCGCCTCCTCCGTCCCGCTCACGGCCCCGAACCTAGCGGAGCCCGTCGACCCCCTCGGGGGCGGCGGGCTCCGGCTGTGGACGAGCGGCCGGTCAGCCGGCCACCGCGCGCTGCAGCGCCTCGACGCGGTCGGTGCGCTCCCAGGTGAAGGCGTTCTCGACGCCCTCGACCGCGGTGCGCCCGAAGTGGCCGTACGCGGCGGTCGGCTGGTAGATGGGGCGGAGCAGGTCGAGGTCCTCGAGGATCGCGAGCGGGCGCAGGTCGAAGACGCGGCGGATCGCGTCCTGGATCTTCTCCACCGGGGCGGTCTCGGTGCCGAAGGTCTCGACGTAGAGGCCGACCGGCTGCGCGACGCCGATGGCGTAGGCGACCTGGACCTCGCAGCGGCGGGCCAGGCCCGCGGCGACGACGTTCTTCGCGACCCAGCGGGTGGCGTACGCGGCCGAGCGGTCGACCTTCGACGGGTCCTTGCCCGAGAACGCGCCACCGCCGTGGCGGGCCATCCCGCCGTAGGTGTCGACGATGATCTTGCGGCCGGTCAGGCCGGCGTCACCCATCGGGCCACCGATGACGAACTTGCCGGTGGGGTTGATGTAGGTGCGGTAGGAGTCGGTGCGCAGGTCCGTGCCGCCGTCGGCGAGCTCGGCGAGGACCGGCTCGATGACGTGCGCGCGGATGTCGGGCTGGAGCAGGCCCTCGAGGCTGACGTCCTCGGCGTGCTGCGTCGAGAGGACGACGGCGTCGAGCGAGACGGCCGTGTCGCCGTCGTAGGCGATCGTGACCTGGGTCTTGCCGTCAGGACGCAGGTAGGAGAGCCCGCCGTCCTTCCGGACCGCGGTGAGGCGCTCGGACAGCCGGTGCGCGAGGTAGATCGGCAGCGGCATGAGCTCCGGGGTGTCGTCGCAGGCGTAGCCGAACATCAGGCCCTGGTCGCCGGCGCCCTGCTTGTCCTTGGGGTCGACGCCGCCGCTGCGGTTCTCGAACGCGGTGTCGACGCCCTGCGCGATGTCCGGGCTCTGCTGGCCGATGGACACCTCGACACCGCACGAGGCGCCGTCGAAGCCCTTCGTCGAGCTGTCGTAGCCGATGCCGAGCACCGTCTCGCGGACGATGCGCGGGATCTCGACGTACGCCTCGGTCGTGACCTCACCCGCCACGTGGACGAGACCGGTCGTCACCATCGTCTCGACGGCGACCCGGCTGTGCGGGTCCTGCTCGAGCATGGCGTCGAGGATGCTGTCGGAGATCTGGTCGCAGATCTTGTCCGGGTGACCCTCGGTGACCGACTCGGACGTGAACAGGCGTGCGGACACGCGGCAACTCCTTTGATGGGCGAGCGTGCCCCCGGATCGGCGCGGGCACGCCCGGCCCAAGATACCGGTCCGTAAGATCCGGGACGGGTCCGGTCCGGGTTCCGGCCACGGTCGTGGAATCATGGCGCGCGTGTCCGAGGGGATCCACGACGAGCCGGTGCGCGCCGAGAGCGACGCGTCCGTGCCCGCGGGCCCGGTCGACGAGGCGCTCTCGCTCCTCACGCGCGCGCAGGAGCTCGCCGACCAGCTGCGGGCGGACGCCGGCCGCGAGCTGGGCGCCGCGCGCGAGGAGGCGGCCCGCATCCGCGGCGAGAGCGCCGACGCCGCCCACGAGCTGGCGTCGCTGACCGCCCGGCTCGAGGACGCCCGCGCCGAGTCCGACCAGCGCCTCGCGGAGACCCGCGCCGAGGTCGAGATCCTGCTCGCCGACGCCGCCGACCAGGCGGCCCTGCTCCGTGAGCGGGCGACCAAGGTGAGCGACGAGGCGATCGGCCTCGCCGAGGAACAGGCCGCCACGCTGCTCCGGGAGGCCGAGGAGCGCGCGGCCGAGCTGCTGGGCGCGGCCCGGTCGCAGCACGACACGACGATGGCCCGGCTCGCCGAGGACGAGCGGGCGCACCAGGAGCGCTGGCAGGCCGAGCACGCGGCGCACGCCGCCGAGCTCGAGGCCCTACGGGAGTCCACGCACACCGAGCTGACGTCGCTGCGCGGGGAGGCCGAGGCGTTCGCCGTCCGCCACCGCGAGGAGGCCGAGACCGAGGTCGCCCGCCGGATGGCCGAGCTCACCACGCGCGAGCGGGGCGCGCAGGTCGAGGCCGAGCTGCTCGTCGAGGACGCGCAGCGGGAGGCGACCCGGCTGGCCGCGGAGGCGGAGGCGGAGGCCGCGTCCGTCGTCGAGGCGGCCGAGCGGCACCTCGCGTGGGCCCAGGGCACCGTCCGCGAGGTCCTCGCCCGCACCGAGGAGGAGCGCGAGCGCCGCACCCGCGAGCACCACGCCGAGATCGTCGACCGCACCCGCGCCCACCGGCAGCGCGTCCAGACCCTCCTCGGCAGCGCCGGAGCCAAGAGCCGCGACCGGCTGGCCGAGGCCGACGCCGCGGCCCGCCGGATGCGCGAGCTCGCCGAGAGCGTGCTCGCCGAGGCCCGTGCCGACGCGGAGCGGACCCGGGAGGCCGCGGCGCGCGAGTCCGAGCGGATCCTCGAGGAGGCGCGCCGGCGTGAGGCCGAGGCCACGGACCGGGCCGAGCGCCGCGTCGCCGACGCCGAGGAGGGCGCGCGCCGCGTCCGCCACGAGGTCGCCGCCGACGTCGAGCGCATGCAGCGCGAGGCCCACGAGTCGCACCGGGCGGCCCGGGCCGAGATCACCCGGCTCTCGGACGAGGCCCGCGCCCGGGCCGACCTCGTCCGCGCCGAGGCCCACGCCGCCGTCGAACGGGCCCGCGCCGAGGTGCATACACTCGCCGCGCGGCGTGACGCCATCACCACCCAGCTGAGCCGTCTCACGGGGGTCATCGAGGCACTGGACGTGCACGACGAGCCATCCCCGAGCACCGACGCCCCCACCCCCGACGAGGAGTCCTCATGACGCAGCCCGAGTTCCCGACCGTCTTCCGCGGCTACGACCCGGTGCAGGTCGACGCCCACCTCGCCGCCCTGCACCAGGCCGTCGACACCGCTCGCCAGGAGTCGGAGTCGGCGCGGCAGGAGGCCGCCGAGACCTCGGTGCAGCTGACCAAGGCGCGCCAGGACCACGAGGCGGCTGCGGCGCAGCTCGAGGAGCACCGCTCCCGGCTCGCCGCCCTCGAGGAGGACGCGCGCAAGGCGTCCAGCCCGACCTACGCCGACCTCGGCGAGCGCATCGGGACGATGCTCGGGCTCGCCGACGAGGAGGCCGGCGCCATCCGCGCCGCCGCGACCGCCGACGCCGACGAGGCCCGGCGCGTCGCCACCGAGGAGTCCGCGCTGGCGCGGGCCGAGGCCGACCGCTACGCCGAGGAGGTGCGCGGCCGGGCCGACGCCGCCGCGGCCCAGGTCGTCGCGCAGGCGAAGGCCGAGGCCGACGCGATCGTCGACGACGCGGCCCGCGAGGCCGCCGCCCGGCGCGAGGAGGCCGAGGCCTACTACGAGCAGCAGCGGGCCCGCACCGCGCAGCAGGCCGCGGACTTCGAGAAGACGCTCGGCGAGCGCCGCGAGGCCGCCGCGGCCGAGTTCAACGCGCAGATCGCCGCCCAGGACGACGCCCTCGCCGCCGTGCAGGAGCGCGCCGACCTGCTCGCCCGCGAGTCCGAGGAGGACCACGCCGCGAAGACCGGCGAGGCCGCCCGTGTCCTCGAGGCGGCGCGGGCCGAGGCCGCCGCCCTCGTCCGCACCGCCAAGGAGCAGGCCGACCGTGTGCGGCGCGACTCCGAGCGCGAGCTGGCCGCCGCGACCGCCCGGCGCGACAGCATCACGGCCCAGCTCTCCAACGTCCGCAACATGCTCGCGACGCTCGGCGGCCCGGCGGCCGTCGGGGCCGTCGAGGAGCCCGCCCCCGCCGCGGAGCCGGAGCCCGACGAGGTCGCGGTCGACGACGTCGCCGTCGAGGAGGTCCACGAGACCGACGCCGACGCGCAGCCCGTCGAGGCGCAGGAGCCGGACGCCGAGACCGAGCCGGAGGACGTCGAGGAGACCGAGCCCGAAATCGACGAGGAGGTCGAGGCGGAGGACGCCGAGGCCGACGCGCAGCCCGCGGCCAAGGGCCCCCGCGGCAAGAAGGCCGGCGCCCGCCGCTGACCGACCCGTTCGACCCGTCGAGTGAACAGAACACGCCGCGTGCGCACCAGCGCAGGCGGCGTGTCCTGTTCACTCGACGGGTGAGACTGGACGCCGGTGCCGCGGGGCTGCAGACCGACCGGTCAGAGGAGGTCGGTGACGACGTCCCAGACGGCCTGCGCGACCGCGGTCTTCGTGACCGGACCGACGTCGAGGACGGCGTCGCTCCCCCGGCGCAGGACGTGCACGGTGTTGTCGTCCTTGCCGAACGTCACGTCGGCGCCGACCTCGTTGACGACGAGGACGTCGCAGCCCTTGCGGGCGAGCTTGGCGCGCCCGTGCTCGAGCACCGAGGCGCTCTCGTCGCCGGTCTCGGCGGCGAACCCGACGACGACCGGCAACGCCGCTGCACCGCGCGAGGCGACGAGGCCGGCGAGGATGTCGGGGTTGCGCACCAGGGTGACGACCGGCGCGGACTCGTCCGCGCTCCCGTCGGCACCGGGCTCGTGCGTCTTCTTGATCTTGTGGTCGGCGTAGCTCGACGGCCGGAAGTCGGCGACGGCCGCCGCCATGACGACGACGTCGGCCTCGGCCGCCTCGGTGCGCACGGCGGCCTCCATCTCGAGGGCCGTCTCGACGCGGACGACCCGCACCCCGGCGGGGGCCTCGAGCGAGGCGGCGGAGACGAGGACGACCTCGGCGCCGCGCCCTGCCGCGACGGCGGCGAGGGCGTACCCCTGCTTGCCGGAGGACCGGTTGCCGAGGTAGCGGACGGGGTCCAGCGGCTCGCGGGTGCCACCGGCGGTGACGACGACGCGCCGGCCCGCGAGGTCACCCCGGGGAGCCGGAGCGGCCTCGGCACCCGCCGACACCGCTCCCCCGGCGCCCCGCGCGAGCTCGCGCACGCAGACCTCGAAGAGCTGCTCCGGCTCGGGCAGGCGCCCCGGGCCGGTGTCGCGGCCGGTCAGCCGCCCCGACGCCGGCGGCACGACGTGCACGCCGCGCTCGGTGAGGGTGGCGATGTTCGCCTGCGTCGCCGGGTGCTCGTACATCTCGGTGTGCATGGCCGGGGCCATGACGACCGGGCACCGCGCGGTGAGCAGGACGTTGGTCAGCAGGTCGTCGGCCTGGCCGGTGGCCGCCCGCGCGAGCAGGTCGGCCGTGGCCGGGGCGACGACGACGAGGTCGGCCTCCTGGCCGATGCGCACGTGCGGGACCTCGGTGATGTCGGACCACACGTCGGTGTGGACCGGCTTGCCCGACAGCGCCGCCCACGTCGCCTCGCCGACGAAGTGGAGGGCGGAGGCGGTGGGGACGACGGTGACGTCGTGGCCGGCCTCGGAGAGCAGGCGCAGGAGCGAGCACGCCTTGTAGGCGGCGATGCCCCCGGCGACCCCGAGGACGACCTTCACGGGCGTCAGCCCTCGGAGGGCTCGGTGGTGGGCTCGGAGGTGAGCAGCCCCTCGTTGATCTCGCGCAGGGCGATGGAGAGCGGCTTCTCGTGGACCTCGGAGTCGACGAGCGGGCCGACGTACTCGAGGAGACCCTCCTGGAGCTGGGCGTAGTAGGCGTTGATCTGCCGGGCCCGCTTCGCGGAGTAGAGGACGAGGGCGTACTTGGAGTCGGCCTGCTCGAGGAGCTCGTCGATCGGCGGGTTGGTGATGCCGATGGGGTTCGCCGTGGTTCCGGACACGCGTCAGTCTCGTTTCGTTGCGGGGACAGGGGTTCGTGTCCATGATACGAGGTCCTCGGCCGCGCGCCGAACGTCGTCGTTGACGACGGTGACGTCGAACTCCTCCGCGGCCGCGAGCTCGATGCGCGCGGTGTCGAGGCGCGCCGCGCGCTCCTCCTCGTCCTCGGTGCCCCGGCCGACCAGCCGGCGGACCAGCTCGTCCCAGCTCGGGGGCGCGAGGAAGACGAAGAACGCGTCGGGCATGGTCTCGCGGACCTGCCGGGCGCCCTGGAGGTCGATCTCGAGCAGGGCCGGACGACCGGTCGCGAGGACCTCCTCGACCGGGCCGCGGGGCGTGCCGTACTTGGCCCGGCCGTGGACGACGGCCCACTCGAGGAGCTCGCCCTGCTCGACCATCCGGTCGAACTCGTCGTCGGAGACGAAGTGGTAGTGCACGCCCTCGACCTCTCCGGGTCGCGGCCGCCGGGTCGTCGCCGACACCGACAGCCACACCTCGGGGTGGTGCTCCCGGACGTACGCCGCGAGGGTCCCCTTGCCGACCGCGGTGGGACCGGCGAGGACCGTGAGGCGTGAGCGCGCCGTCACTGCCGCCCGAAGCGCTGCAACAGCGCCGCGACCTGGTTCTGGCCCAGGCCACGGACGCGTCGGCTCTCGCTGATGCCGACCTCCTCCATGATCTGGCGGGCTCGCACCCGGCCGACGCCGGGCATCGACTCGAGGAGGGCGGAGACACGCATCTTGCCGATGACGTCGTTCACCTTCCCGTCCTCGATGACGCCACCGAGGGACGCGCCGCCGTGCTTGAGGCGGTTCTTCACCTCGGCACGTTCACGTCGTGAGGCAGCGGCCTTCTCGAGCGCGGCCGCGCGCTGTTCCTGGGTGAGCGGGGGGAGAGCCACGGGATCGGATCCTTGCTGTCACTGCGAGTGCTGGCTGCTCAACACCCGGCTGTACCCGGCCGACTCTACCGGTCGCGGGAGCGCTCCCGACTCAGGGCTGCGCCGCCTCGACCACGGCCGCCAGCTCGGCCGCGGAACGGCGGGCCGCGGCGCGCAGGGAGGCGACGTCCGGGCCCGCTCCGAGCACCTCGCGCGAGCTGTTGCCGAGCACCTGGGGCAGCGCGTCGCCGAAGGTCGCACGCAGGCCCTCGGGGGTCCCGCCCTGGGCGCCGAGGCCCGGCGCGAGCAGGGGCGCCGCCGACCCGGCGAGGTCGAGGCCGAGGGTGTGGGCGGCGTCGCCGACCGTGGCCCCGACGACGAGCCCGACGCTCCCGAGACCGCCCGCGGCGCGCGCGTCGGCGTTGTCGGCGGCGGCGCCCCCGACGACCGACGCGGCGACGGTGCGCCCGTCGACGGCCGCGTGCTGGACGGACGGTCCCTCCGGGTTGGAGGTGAGCGCGAGGACGAACACGCCCCGCCCGGTGGCGGCGGCGAGGTCGAGCGCGGGCCGCAGCGAGCCGTACCCGAGGAACGGGCTGACGGTCACCGCGTCGGCGCGCACCGGCGAGTCGTCGGAGAGGTACGCCTGCGCGTAGCCGCCCATCGTCGTCCCGATGTCGCCGCGCTTGGCGTCGAGCAGCGACAGCGTGCCGGCCTCGCGCAGGGCCTCGAGCGTCCGCTCCAGGACGGCGACGCCGCGCGAGCCGAAGCGCTCGAAGAACGCGGACTGCGGCTTGACGCAGGCGACCTGCCCGCCGAAGGCCTCGACGCAGGTCATCGCGAAGCGCTCGAGGCCGTCGACCGTGTCGGGCAGGCCCCAGGCCTCGAGGAGGGCTGCGTGCGGGTCGATGCCGGGGCAGAACGGGCCGTGCTCGTCCATCGCGGCGCGCAGCCGCGCACCGAAGGGTCGGGGGCTCACAGCGTGGCGATCCTCTCGTGGGCGACGCCGACGGCGTCGGCGAAGCGGGTGAAGCCGTGCCGCGCGAGGTGCTCCTCGAGCTCGGCGAGCACGTGCCGCGGCGCGGACGGGTCGTTGAACGTGGCGGTGCCGACCTGCACGGCCGAGGCGCCGGCGGCGACGAGCTCGAGCGCGTCGGCCCCGGTGCGCACTCCCCCGACGCCGATGACCGGCGCGGTCGGGATGGCGCCCGCGCGCATCGCGGCGGTGACCTGCCACACGGCGCGGACCGCGACCGGGCGCACGGCCGGGCCGGAGAGCCCGCCGGTGACGCCGGCGAGCTGCGGGCGCAGCAGGTCGGTGTCGATGACGATGCCGAGCAGGGTGTTGATCATCGTCAGGCCGTCGGCCCCGGCGCGCAGGACCGCGTCGGCGATCGCGACGATGTCGGTGACGTCGGGGGTGAGCTTGGCGAACACCGGCACCCCCTCGGGCACACGGGTGCGGACGATCTGCACGACGCGCTCGGACGAGACCGGGTCGCAGGCGAAGACGAGCCCGCGGTTGGCGACGTTCGGGCAGGAGATGTTCGCCTCGACCCCGACGACGCACGGCCACGCGGGCGAGGCGACGAGGCGCTGGACGACCTCCCCGAACTCCTCGGCGGTGTTGCCCGCGACCGAGACGAGCACCCGGGCGCCCTGCGCGGCGAGCCACGGCAGGTCCTGCTCGCAGAAGGCGTCGATGCCGGGCCCCTGGAGGCCGATCGAGTTGAGCATCCCGGACGAGGTCTCGGCCATCCGCGGCGTCGGCCGGCCGGAGCGCGGGTCGCGCATGACCGTCTTGGTGACGAACGCGCCGAGGTCGGAGACCGGGAAGAAGCGGTGCAGCTCCTTGCCGTTGGCGGCGCAGCCGGACGCGGTCATCACCGGGTTGGGCAGCGCGGCGCCGGCGAGCGACGTGCTCATGTCGACCATCAGTGACCCCCCGGCCTCGGGGCGCCGACCGCGTCCTCGGGCACGCGGGTGATGCCGCCGCCGATGGCGTCCCAGCGCACGAGGTCGCCGCGGAACACCGGCCCCTCGACGCAGGAACGGACCATCCGGGTCGTGCCGTCGGTGCCGCGCACCGGCATGACGCAGGTCATGCAGACGCCGATGCCGCAGGCCATCGACTCCTCGACGGCCACCTGCGCGACGGCCCCGTGGGCCCGCGCGACCTCGGTGACCGAGCGGAGCATCCCCATCGGGCCGCACGCGTAGACGACGCCGGCGCCCGTGCGGTCGACGACCTCGCCGAGGACGTCGGAGACCCAGCCCTTGCGCCCGGCCGAGCCGTCGTCGGTGGTGACGGTGACGCCGTCGGCGCTGCGCCGCGCCTCGACGACGCCGAAGAGCCGGTCCTCGGAGGCCGCGCCGAGCACCATCTCGACGTGGCAGCCCCGCTCGCGCAGGGCCTCGGCCAGCCAGAACAGCGGCGCGGAGCCGTAGCCGCCGCCGACGAGGACGCAGGGCACCGGCTCGGCCGGCAGCGGGAAGGGCCGGCCGAGGGGCGCGACGACGTCGACGGGGTCGTGCGTCGACAGGCCGGTCAGCCACTGCGTGCCCGGGCCGTGCGCCGCGACGACGACGTCGAGGGTGCCGCCGTAGGTGCCGGACGCCTTGACCTTGTGCAGCGAGAAGCACCGACGCAGGAGGTTGGCCGACGTCGGGCCGCCGACGGCGAGCGCGACGAACTGGCCCGGCCGGGCGAGCTCGGCGACGCCCGGCGCGACGATCGTCAGGTGGTGGTAGGCCCCGACCCGCCGGTTGGCGACGACCTCGCCGGCGACCTGGACGACCCCGCTCCCGCTCACGCCTGCGCCCCGATGCCGAACAGGTCGAGGGCCGCCGTGTGCTCCTGGAGCGACATGACGTCGAGATCGTCGCGCTGCACGGCCTCGATGGCGAGGACGGCCGCCGACAGCTGCTGGACGGTGGTGACGATCGGCTTGTCCATCGCGGCCGTCGCGGCCCGGATGGCGTAGCCGTCGGCGCGCGTCGTGGCGCTCGGGCCGCTCGGGCTGTTGACGACCATGTCGATCTCGCCGGCGTTGATGAGGTCGACGACCGACTGCTCGTGCTCGCCGCGCTCGGCGTGCTTGCGCACGACATCGGCCTCGATCCCGTTGCGGTGCAGCACCTCTGCCGTGCCCGACGTCGACAGGATGCGGAAGCCGAGGTCGACCAGCCGCTTGACCGGGAAGATGATCGCGCGCTTGTCGCGGTTGGCCACGGACACGAACACCGTTCCGCTCGTGGGCAGCCCGCTGATCGCGCCGAGCTGGCTCTTGGCGAACGCGCGGCCGAAGTCGCGGTCGATGCCCATGACCTCACCGGTCGAGCGCATCTCCGGGCCGAGCAGGCTGTCGACGACCAGGCCCTCGGCGGTCCGGAACCGCTTGAACGGCAGCACGGCCTCCTTGACCGACACCGGAGCGCTGGCCGGCATCCGGCCGCCGTCGACGTGGCGGGGCAGGACGCCCTCCTCGCGCAGCTGCGCGATCGAGGCGCCGAGCATGATCCGGGCCGCCGCGTTGGCGAGGGCCACACCGGTCGCCTTGGCGACGAACGGCACCGTGCGCGAGGCGCGCGGGTTGGCCTCGAGGACGTAGAGGATGTCCTGCGCGAGCGCGAACTGGACGTTCATGAGGCCCCGCACGCCGATGCCCTCGGCGAGGCGCCGGGTCGACTCGCGGACCCGCTCGAGCTCGGTCGCGCCGAGGGTGACCGGCGGCAGCGCGCACGAGGAGTCACCGGAGTGGATGCCGGCCTCCTCGACGTGCTCCATGATCCCGCCGAGGTACATCTCCTCGCCGTCGTAGAGGACGTCGACGTCGATCTCGATCGCGTCGTCGAGGAAGCGGTCGACGAGCACCGGGTGCTCGGGGCTCGCGACGGTCGCCCGCTCGACGTAGCCCGAGAGGGTCTCGTCGTCGTAGACGATCTCCATGCCGCGGCCGCCGAGGACGTACGACGGGCGCACGAGCACCGGGTAGCCGATCTCCCGCGCGATCTCGACGGCCTCGGCCGCGCTGTACGCCGTGCCGTGCTTCGGGGCGGGCAGGTCCGCCTCGTGGAGGACGCGGCCGAACGCGCCCCGGTCCTCGGCGAGGTCGATCGCCTCGGGCGAGGTGCCGACGATCGGCACACCGGCCTCCTTGAGCGCCTTGGCCAGGCCGAGCGGCGTCTGCCCGCCGAGCTGGACGACGACGCCCGCCACCGGGCCGGCCTGCTGCTCGGCGTGGACGACCTCGAGGACGTCCTCGAGGGTCAGCGGCTCGAAGTAGAGGCGGCTGCTCGTGTCGTAGTCGGTCGAGACCGTCTCGGGGTTGCAGTTGACCATCACGGTGTCGTAGCCGGCGTCGCGCAGGGCGAAGCTCGCGTGGACGCAGGAGTAGTCGAACTCGACGCCCTGCCCGATCCGGTTCGGCCCCGAGCCGAGGATGAGGACGGCCGGCCGCTCGCGCGGCGTCACCTCGGTCTCCTCGTCGTAGGCGCTGTAGTGGTAGGGCGTGCGGGCGGCGAACTCGGCCGCGCAGGTGTCGACCGTCTTGTAGACCGGGCGCACCCCCAGGGCGTGGCGGACGCCGCGGACGACGGCCTCGGGCATCCGACGCAGCGACGCGAGCTGGGTGTCGCTGAAGCCGTGCCGCTTCGCGAGGCGCAGCAGCTCGGGGGTGAGCTCCTCGGCGGTCGCGACGTGCTCGGCGACCTCGTTGACGAGCTCGATCTGGTCGAGGAACCACGGGTCGATGCCGGTCGCGTCGTGGACCTCCTCGACCGACAGCCCGCCGCGCAGCGCCTGCTGGACCTGGACGAGGCGGCCGTCGGTGGGCCGGCGCGCCGAGTCGAGCAGCGCGCGGGCCGCCTCGGTCGTCGGCCGCGGGCCGTCCCAGTGGAAGCTGCTGCCGGCCTTCTCGAGCGAGCGCAGCGCCTTCTGGAGCGCCTCGGTGAAGGAGCGCCCGATGGCCATCGCCTCACCGACCGACTTCATCGTCGTGGTCAGCGTGTCGTCGGCCGCGGGGAACTTCTCGAACGCGAAGCGCGGGCACTTGACGACGACGTAGTCGAGCGTCGGCTCGAAGGAGGCCGGGGTCTCCTGCGTGATGTCGTTGGGCACCTCGTCGAGCGTGTACCCGATGGCCATCCGCGCCGCGATCTTCGCGATCGGGAAGCCGGTGGCCTTCGACGCCAGTGCCGAGGAGCGCGAGACGCGCGGGTTCATCTCGATGACGATGATCCGCCCGTCGTCGGGGTTGACCGCGAACTGGATGTTGCAGCCGCCGGTGTCGACGCCGACCTCGCGGATGACGGCGATGCTGATGTCGCGCAGCCGCTGGTACTCGCGGTCGGTCAGGGTGAGGGCCGGGGCGACGGTGATCGAGTCGCCGGTGTGCACGCCCATCGGGTCGAGGTTCTCGATGGAGCAGACGACGACGACGTTGTCGGCCGTGTCGCGCATCAGCTCGAGCTCGTACTCCTTCCAGCCGAGGATCGACTCCTCGAGGAGCACCTCGGTGACCGGGCTGTACTGCAGGCCCGCGCCGCCGATGCGACGCAGCTCCTCCGGGGTGTGCGCGAAGCCGGAGCCGAGGCCGCCCATCGTGAAGGACGGGCGGACGACGACCGGGTAGCCGAGGTCGTCGGCGGCGGCCATGAGGTCGTCCATCGTGTGGCAGATGGCCGAGCGGGCCGACTCGGCGCCGCAGCGGTCGACGACGCCCTTGAACTTCTCGCGGTCCTCGCCGAGCTGGATGGCCTCGACGTTGGCGCCGATGAGCGGGCAGCCGTAGCGCTCGAGGACGCCGCGCTCGTGCAGCTCCATCGCACAGTTGAGCGCGGTCTGGCCGCCGAGGGTCGCGAGGACCGCGTCCGGCCGCTCCTTGGCGATGATCTTCTCGACGATCTCGGGGGTGATCGGCTCGATGTAGGTGGCGTCCGCGAACTCCGGGTCGGTCATGATCGTCGCCGGGTTGGAGTTGACGAGGACGACGCGGAGGCCCTCCTCGCGCAGCACCCGGCAGGCCTGGGTGCCGGAGTAGTCGAACTCGCACGCCTGCCCGATGACGATCGGGCCGGAGCCGATGACGAGGACGCTCTTGATGTCGTCGCGCTTCGGCATCAGGCGCGCACCTCCTGGGTGGTGGTCATGAGATCGCAGAAGCGGTCGAAGAGGTAGGCGGCGTCGTGCGGGCCGGCCGCGGCCTCCGGGTGGTACTGGACGGAGAAGGCGACGAGGCGCTCGTCCCGCCGGACCTCGAGGCCCTCGACGACGTCGTCGTTGAGGCAGACGTGGCTGACGCTCGCCTCGCCGAAGTCGGTCGTCGTGGACCCCTCGAGCGGGGCGTCGACGGCGAACCCGTGGTTGTGCGCCGTGACCTCGACCTTGCCGGTCGTGCGGTCCATGACCGGCTGGTTGATGCCGCGGTGGCCGTACTTGAGCTTGTACGTGCCGAACCCGAGCGCCCTGCCGAGGATCTGGTTGCCGAAGCAGATGCCGAAGTACGGGATGCCCTCGCGCATCACGCCGCGCAGCAGCTCGGCCTGCACCTCGGCCGTCGCCGGGTCACCGGGGCCGTTGGAGAAGAAGACACCGTCGGGGCCGACGGCGCGGACCTCGTCGAGGGTCGCCGTGGCCGGCAGCACGTGCACCTCGATGCCGCGCTCGGCCATCATCCGCGGGGTGTTGGACTTGATGCCGAGGTCGACGGCGGCGACGGTGAAACGCTTCTCCCCCACCGGGGGCACGACGTAGGCCTCCTTCGTCGCGACCTCCGCGGCGAGCGACGCGCCGGTCATCGGCGGCGCCTCGGTGACCCGCTGCAGGAGCTCGGGCCGCGGACGCGCGGCGAGCTCGCCGGAGAAGATGCCGACCCGCATCGCGCCGCGCTCGCGCAGGTGGCGGGTCAGGGCCCGGGTGTCGACGTCGCAGATGCCGACCACGCCCTGCGCGTCGAGCTCGTCCTCGAGGGTGCGGCGGCTGCGCCAGCTCGAGGGGCGCAGCGCCGGGTCGCGCACGACGTAGCCCGCGACCCAGATGCGGCCCGACTCGTCGTCCTCGTCGTTCCAGCCGGTGTTGCCGACGTGCGGCGCCGTCATGACGACGACCTGGCGGTGGTAGCTCGGGTCGGTGAGCGTCTCCTGGTAGCCGGTCATGCCGGTCGAGAAGACGGCCTCGCCGACGGTCTCGCCGCGGCGGCCGTAGGCGGAGCCGGTGAAGGTGCGCCCGTCCTCGAGGACGAGGACGGCGGGTTCGCGGGTGGTCAGCACGGTGCGGGCTCTCCTTCCCGCGCGGTGACGGCACCGCGCAGGATCGTCGTGAGCACGGCCCCGGTGAGGGTGCGCCCGTGCCACGGGGTGTTGCGGGACAGGGAGTGGGAGGCGTCACGGTCGACGGTGACCGCTGCCGTGGGGTCGACGAGCACGAGGTTGGCCGGCTCGCCGGGGGCGACGGGACGGCCGTGGTCGGCGAGGCGGGCGATGCCCGCCGGCGCCGTCGAGAGGACGCGGGCGAGGTCGGCCATCGTCATCCGGCCGGTGGCGACGAGGAGGTCGTGCACGACCGAGAACGCGGTCTCGAGGCCGAGCATCCCGAAGGCGGCGTCGACGAACGCGTGCTCCTTGTCGTGCCGCGCGTGCGGGGCGTGGTCGGTGGCGACGGCGTCGATCGTGCCGTCGGCCAGGCCCTCGCGCAGCGCCTCCTGGTCCTCGGTGGGACGCAGCGGCGGGTTGACCTTGTAGACCGGGTCGTACCCGGTCAGCAGGTCGGTGCCGAGCGCGAGGTGGTGCGGCGCGACCTCTGCGGTCATCCGGATGCCGCGCTCCTTGGCCCAGCGCACGACGTCGAGGCCCTCGGCGGTGCTCACGTGCGCGACGTGGACCCGCCCGCCGGTGTGCCGGGCGAGCATCGCGTCGCGGGCGATGATGCTCGCCTCCGCGACCGGCGGCCACCCCGGCAGGCCGAGGCGCCCGGACAGCTCGCCCTCGTGGCAGCAGGCCTGCGGGCCGGCGAGCGAGGGGTCCTGGCTGTGCTGGCTGATGACGCCGTCGAAGGGCCGCAGGTACTCCAGCGCGCGGCGCATGACGCGGGGGTCGGCGACGCAGCGCCCGTCGTCGGAGAAGACGGTGACCCGGGCACGGCTGCGGTGCATGAGCCCGAGCTCCGCGAGCTCGGCGCCCTCGAGGCCCTTGGTCACGGCTCCGACCGGGACGACGTCGACGAGCCCGCAGTCGCGCCCGAGGCGCTGGACGTGCTCGGCCGCCTCGGCGGTGTCGGTGACCGGCATCGTGTTGGCCATCGCGAGGACCGCCGTGTAGCCGCCGACCGCGGCGGCGCGCGAGCCGGACACGACGGTCTCGGCGTCCTCGCGGCCGGGCTGGCGCAGGTGGGTGTGCAGGTCGACGAAGCCGGGCAGGAGGGTGAGGCCGTCGGCGTCGTGGCGGGTCAGGCCCTCGGTGTCCTCGACCCGGCCGACCTCGGTGACCGTCCCCTCGCGGACGGCGACGTCGCCCGTCCGCGGCGTGCCGTCGGCGTCGTGCCAGGTGACCCCGGTGATGAGCAGGTCGCTCACGCGGCCACCTCCTCGCCGGCCAGCAGGTGGTAGAGCACGGCCATCCGCACCGCCACCCCCGCCGACACCTGGTCGAGGACGAGGCTGCGGGCCCCGTCCGCGGCGTCGGCGCTGATCTCGAGGCCGCGGTTCATCGGGCCCGGGTGGCAGATGACCGCCTCGGGGTTGGCGTCGGTCAGGGCGCGCAGCCGGTCGCGGGTCAGGCCGAAGCCCACGGTGTACTCCCTCGGGGTCGGGAAGAAGCCGCCGCTCATCCGCTCGCGCTGGACGCGGAGCATCATCACCGCGTCGGGGCCGTCGGCGAGCACGGCGTCGAGGTCGTCGGTCAGGTGCAGGCCGTCGCGCTCGGCCCAGGGCCGGATGCCGCTCGGCATGAGCGTCGGCGGCGCGACGAGCGTGACCTCGGCGCCGAGGCGGCGCAGCGTGATGGCGTTGGATCGGAAGACCCGGCTGTGCGTGAGGTCGCCGACGATCGCGACCCGGCGGCCCTCGAGGCTGCCGAGGCGCTGCTCCATCGTGTACGCGTCGAGCAGGGCCTGCGTGGGGTGCTCGTGGGTGCCGTCGCCGGCGTTGACGACGCTCGCGTCGACCCACTGCGCCACCTGGTGCGCGGCGCCGCTGGCCATGTGGCGGATGACGACGCAGTCGACGCTCATCGCGTCGATCGTCATCACGGTGTCGCGCAGGGACTCGCCCTTGCTCGTCGAGGAGCCCTTGCCCGTGATGTTGATGGTGTCGGCGCTCATCCACTTGCCCGCGATCTCGAAGCTGCTGCGGGTGCGGGTGGAGTCCTCGAAGAAGAGGTTGATGATCGTGCGGCCGCGCAGGGTCGGCAGCTTCTTGACGTCACGCCGCTGCACGTCGTGCATCTCGGCCGCGGTGGCCAGGAGCATCCGGACGTCGTCGCGGGTCAGGTCCGCGCTGGAGAGCAGGTGCCTCATCGCGCACCTCCCGGCGTCGAGGGGCGGCCGGCGCGCGTCTCGCCGGAGGCGATGGTCACCGAGTCGCCGGCGTCGTCGACCCCGGTGAGCCGCACCATGACCCGCTCGCTGTGGGCCGTCGGCAGGTTCTTGCCGACGTGGTCGGCCCGGATCGGCAGCTCGCGGTGGCCGCGGTCGACGAGCACCGCGAGGCGCACGGCCCGCGGACGGCCGAGGTCGGCGAGGGCGTCAAGCGCCGCGCGGATCGTCCGGCCCGAGTAGAGGACGTCGTCGACGAGGACGACGACGCGGTCGTCGACGCCGCCCGCCGGGATGCGCGTCGGCATCGGCGCCCGGGTCGGCTGGTGGCGCAGGTCGTCGCGGAACATCGTGATGTCGAGCGCCCCGACCGGGACCTCGACGCCCTCGACCTCCTGGAGGAGGGCCGCGAGGCGCCGCGACAGCTCGACCCCGCGGGTCGGGATGCCGAGCAGCACGAGGTCGTCGGCGCCCTTGTTGCGCTCGACGATCTCGTGGGCGATGCGGCGGAGGGCTCTCGCGACGTCCGGCTCGCTCATCACGGTGCGGGGGGCACCGGGAGCGGCGGCATCGTCTGCGGTGGGCAGCATGTCGTCAGCGCGCACAGGCGCGGACCTCCTTCCCTGCCTCACGGGACAGGTCGTTAAAGGACGTCGAGCGGTCTTGCGGTGGCCACTCTAGCGGCCGGCGGCGGACGGGTCGCACTCCGGCCCGCCCCGTGGACGCCGCCACGCCCTAGGGTCGGTGGATGGTCGCCGCCGTCCGCTCCGTCGCCCTGCTGTCCGACACGCACGGGGTCCTCCCCGTGCTCGGGGCCGTCCTCGCCGAGCCCGACGTCCGCGCCGCCGACCTCGTCGTCGTGACCGGCGACCTCGTGTCGGGGCCGATGCCCGTCGAGACGCTCGACGCCCTCACCGCGCTCGGCGACCGGGTGCTGCTCGTGCGGGGCAACGCCGACCGCGAGGTCGTCGAGGTCGCTCGCGGCGGCCGCTGCGAGCATCCCGAGTCGGTCTTCGCGGCGGAGGTGCTGCGGCCCGACCAGGTGGAGCTGCTCGCCGGGCTCCCCCACCCCGCGGTCCGGTCGATCGAGGGGTTCGGCGACGTGCTCTTCTGCCACGGCAGCCCCCGCGACGACGACGAGGTCGTCCTCGTCGACACGCGGCTGGAGCGGTGGGCGGAGGCGTTCGCCGACGTGCCCGAGACGGTGCGGACCGTCTGCTGCGGCCACACGCACATGCCGTTCGTCCGGCTCGTCGACCGCCGGCTCGTCGTCAACCCCGGCAGCATCGGGATGCCCTACGGGCGGGTCGGCGGGGCGTGGGCCCTGCTGACCGGGGGTCAGGTCTCGTTGCGGCACACCGAGATCGACGTCGACGCCGTGTGCGAGCGCGTCGTCGCCGAGTCCGCCTACCCCGACGCGCGGGCGTGGGTCGACGAGTACGTGCGCGGCGAGCACTCCGACGCGGTGGCCCTGACGGTGTTCGCGCCGCGCGACGGCCGCTGACCCCTGCCGTCGCGGCGGGTGCGGCCGGTCAGCCGGAGGTGTGCGGCCGGAAGCCCGAGCAGAGGACGCGCAGGTACGAGATGCGCTCGCCCTCGGTGCGGTAGTACGCCTGCTGCTCGGCCGTGAAGTCCCCGTCGCCGTTGCGCAGCGACAGCCGGTACGAGACGCGCTCGGTGTCCTCCACGGGCGCGCCGACGGTGACGTCGAGGAGCGCCCGGACCTCGTCGGAGGGCTCGAACCACGAGCCGAAGAGCACCTCGACGAGCGCCTCGGCGCCGGTGCCCTCCCACGAGCGGCCGGGGGTGAGCCCGCGGAAGTCGACGTCCGGGGCGACGAGCGCGCGGACGGTGTCGGGGTCCTTGGCGGCGATCGCCGCGGCCAGCCGCGGCCCGAGCGTGCTCATCCGCACAGTCCAGCACGGTGCGCCGGCCGACGCCAGCCCCCACGGGCGGCGTCCGGCACGGACGGCATCCGGGTTGTGAGACGCATAACGCCCTGCTATGCCAGACCCAACACACTGTGATGCACTGGTGCCGACGCACCACTCGACCCATGTCGAAGGAGGCCCCCGTGACGACCATCGCTCCCCCCACTGCCGGTGCGGCCCCCTGCGCGGCCGACGGCGACACACCGGTGGTCGCGGCGATGGCCGCACGCCAGCCGCTCTTCCCGCCGGCGGACGCCGACGCCGAGACCTTCCGGGCCTGGCTCGCCGCGTCCCCGTGGCCCGAGGTGGTCTTCGCCAGCGCCGGCGCCCGCTGACCCACGGGGTGCGAGCACCGCGTCAGCGGCGCTCCATCGCGATCCGCCGACCGTGTCGCGCCAGGCCCTCGCGCTCCTCGGCCGCGAGCACCGGGGCCAGGCGGGCCGGCGACTCGACCTCCGCCCAGCCGCGACGCGCGTAGAACGGGCCGTTCCACGCGACGTCGGCGTACGTCATGAGGGTGAGCGTGCCGCCGCCCCGGGCGGCGACCTCCGCGTCGACGGCCGCGAGCAGCGCGGTGCCGTGCCCCCGCCCCTGGTGGCGGGGGTCGACCGAGAGCTGCTCCAGGTGCCACGCACCCCCGAGGTCGAGGACGTGGGCGAACCCGACGACCGGTGTCCTCGAGGGGGCCGAGCAGCGGCAGGTCGGCGGTGGTGGCCGGGCGGACGCTCATCCCCCGACCGTGCCGCCCACACGGGGCTGCGGCAACCGGGTTGTCAGGCGAGGGTCGGCTTGACCTCGGCGAGCCGGCCGAGCAGGCCGTTGACGAACCGCGGGCTGTCGTCGGTCGAGAGCTCGGTGGCCAGCCCGACCCACTCGCTGATGGCGACCGCCTCGGGCACGTCCGGCGAGTACAGGACCTCCCAGGCCCCGAGCCGCAGGATGCTGCGGTCGACGGCGGGCATCCGCTTCAGGGACCAGCCCTGCGCGTAGGTGGTGATGAGCTCGTCGATCGTCTCGCGGCGCTCCGACACCCCGGTGACGAGGTCGGCGGTCAGCTCGGGCAGCGCGTGCTCCGTGACCGGCGTGGCCAGCCGCTCACGCAGCAGCTCCGCGGCGTCGATGCCCCGCTGCTCGGCCTCGAACAGCAGGTCGAGGGCGCGCTTGCGGGCCTTGGTGCGAGCGGCCACGGGTCAGCTGACCCGGCCGAGGTAGGAGCCGTCGCGGGTGTCGACCTTGATCTTCGTGCCCTGCTCGAGGAAGAGCGGGACCTGGACCTCGGCGCCGGTCTCGAGGGTCGCCGGCTTCGTGCCGCCGGTCGAGCGGTCGCCCTGGAGGCCCGGCTCGGTGTAGGTGATCTCGAGGATCACCGAGGCGGGGAGCTCGATGTAGAGGACCGAACCGTCGTGGCGGGCCACGATCGCGTCCTGGTTCTCGAGGAGGTACTTCGCGGCGTCGCCGACGACCTCGGGGCTCACCGGGAGCTGGTCGTAGGTGTCACCGTCCATGAAGATGAAGTCGGTGCCGTCGTTGTAGAGGTACTGCATCGTGCGCTTGTCGACGTTCGCCGTCTCGACCTTGACGCCGGCGTTGAACGTCTTGTCGACGACCTTGCCGGACAGGACGTTCTTGAGCTTCGTCCGCACGAACGCGGGGCCCTTGCCCGGCTTGACGTGCTGGAACTCCACGACGGACCACAGCTGGCCCTCGAGGTTGAGGACGAGGCCGTTCTTGAGGTCGTTGGTCGATGCCACGTGCGGGATCTCTCTCGTGTCTCGGAAGCCGCGCACCGCCGTCGGGCGGGCGCGCGTCACCCCGGCGAGGGGTGGGGGATCAGCGATCATCGTACCGTCCCGCACCCCACCCCCCGGACCACGCCGCCTCCCCCGCGGCGCCCCTCCTCCCCGCGATCTGCGCGGATCCCCCTGCGAGCGTCCGCGCACCACCGCAGGTCGCGCGGAGCAGGGGGGTCACGACGCGTCGCGGGCACCGAGGTCGACCCACCGGGGTCGCGCGACGGGACGCACCCCTTCGGCGAGGAGGATCCGTGCGAGCCGGGCCTCCTCGAGTGCATCCGCCCAGACCCACCGGGCCAGGCGCCATCGGCGCCGGATGCGGTCCTCCCGCAGCTTCTCCGCCCACAGCGCCTGCTCGGCCGCTGCGGCGTCGGCCCCCTCGGGGACGGCGTACTTGCGCCGCCCGTCGAACTCGCCCACAACCCCGGGCCACCCGAAGTCACCGAGCCCGATGAAGCCTTCGTCGTCCTCCAGCGGGACCTGCAACTGCGGGCGTGGCAGCCGGAGCGTGAACATGCGGGCCCGGGACAGGCTCTCGCCCGGCGACATCGAGCGCCCGTCGGCGAGCTCGGCCACGAGCAGCGCCCGGGGCCGCCCCCACACTCGCGGCGGCACGTCACCGGCCGCTGCGACCAGTGCCTCGGGCGTGGTCATCGCATGGCGCAGGGCGTGGTCCGCCGCCGTGAGCCCCGACTCGAAGGACCGTATCCGGGCGAGGTCGACGACCGTTCGCGCCACCTCGGTGACGCGCAGGCCCTCGCGCAGGACGCCCTCGGTCGGCAGGCCGACGTGGACCCGCACCACGGCCGAGCCGCGCTGCTCCTCCCGGCTTCGCAGCACGGTGACGTGTTGAGGCCAGGCTCCGATGACGGGCAGGCCCCACACCGCCGCGGCGGACTCGAGCGCGTAGACGTTGCGGGCCGGCCGACGCGCTGCGAGGTCGGTGGCGTGCACCAGCGCGGCGTGTCGCTGCTCGGGCGTCAGGCCGCGCCAGACCGCCTCGTCGACCCAGGCACCGTGGCGCACGTGGTGCCAGCCACTGCGACCGGGGTCGATACCCAGCGGGCGCAGGTCCGGTGCCCCGCGCAGGAGCGCGGGGTCGAAGGGGGCGGGTGGTGGGTCGCCGAGCATCCCCCGACGGTGGCACGTCGGGAGGGAACGCCGACGCCGTCATCCACAGGCCCCGCCGATGCTGCTCTGCTCCGGGCGACCTGCGGGGGGGGGGGGCGGGGGGGGGGGGGGGGCCCCCCCCCGGGGGGGGGGGGGGGGGGGGGGGGGGGGGGGGGGGGGGGGGGGGGGCGCGTGCCGGCCCGGGTCCCCGGGGGGGGGGCCCCGGGGGGCGCGGCGCCCCCCCACCGCAGGTCGCGGGGAGAACAGGTCTCAGGGGGCGAGGGCGGCGTAGGCGTCGCGCAGGAGGGACTCCGGCGGCCCCTCGAGGCGCACCGGGTGGGCGAGCCCGTCGAGGACGACGAAGCGCAGCCGGGCGCCGCGCGACTTCTTGTCGCGCGCCATGACGGCGAGCAGCTCCTCGAAGGGCGCCGCGTCGTACGTCGTCGGCAGCCCGACGGCCGCCAGCACCGCCCGGTGCCGGGCGAGCAGCTCGGACGAGACCGTGCCCGTGCGGTGCCCGAGCTCGGCCGCGTAGACCATCCCGATGGCCACCGCCTCGCCGTGGCGACGCCGGTAGCCCTCGACCTGCTCGACGGCGTGCCCGAGCGTGTGGCCGTAGTTGAGCACCTCGCGCGCGAACGCCTCGCGCAGGTCCCCGGCGACGACCTCGGCCTTGACGGCGACCTTGCGGCGCACGAGCTCGTCGAGGACGGGCGCGTCCCAGCGCACCGCGTCCTGCGGCGCGGCCTCGACGAGCTCGAGGATGCGCGGGTCGGCGATGAACCCGCCCTTGAGCACCTCGGCGAGGCCGGCGACGAGGTCGGCCTGCGGCAGCGTCGAGAGGACGTCGAGGTCGCAGACGACGCCGGCCGGCGTGTGGAAGGAGCCGACGAGGTTCTTGCCCTCGGCGGTGTTGATGCCCGTCTTGCCGCCGACCGCGGCGTCGACCATCGCGAGCAGCGTCGTCGGGACGTGGACGACCGCCACCCCGCGCAGCCACGTCGCGGCGACGAAGCCGGCGAGGTCGGTGACGGTGCCGCCGCCCACCGCCACGACCGCGTCGGTGCGCGTGAAGGCGTGCTGCCCGAGCACCGCCCAGAGCGACGCTGCTACCTCGGCGGTCTTGGCCCGCTCGGCGTCCGGGACGCTCGCCTCGTGGACGACGAGCCCGGCCGCGCGCAGCGACTCCGCGACCGGCGACGCGTAGCGGTCCAACCCCTCCGGACCGACGACGAGGACCTGGCGCGCCCCCTCGGGCACGAGGCCCGCGACCCGGTCGAGCACCCCGCGCCCGACGACGACGTCGTGCAGGTCCCCGACGGGGATGACGACCGGCTCGCTCACGCCGGCGCCCCGAGCAGGCCGGCGATCTCGGCGGCCACGTCGTCGGCCGGGCGCCCCGCGGTGTCGACGACGTGGGTCGCGACCCGCTCGTAGACCGGCCGGCGCTCCCCCATCAACCGCACCCACGAGGCGCGCGGGTTGACGGCCAGCAGCGGTCGGGAGCGGTCGAGACCGATGCGCCGGGCGGCGTCGGCGATGCCGACGTCGAGGAAGACGACGGTGTGGCCGGCGAGCAGCGGCTCGGTCAGCGGGTCGACCGGGGCTCCCCCGCCGAGCGCGACGACACCCGTCTCCTCGGCGAGCGCGCGCGCGACCTCGGCCCGCTCGAGCTCCCGGAACGCGGGCTCGCCGTCGACGACGAAGATGTCGCCGATGGTCCGACCCTCCGCGGCCTCGACGGCGGCGTCGGTGTCGTGGAACGGGACCCCGAGCAGCGCGGCGAGCGCCTCCCCGGTGGTGGTCTTGCCGGAGCCGGGTGGGCCGACGAGGACGACGCGGGGCATCAGGACTCCCAGGTGCGCATCGACGCGGGGATCGCGTCGAGGTAGGCGCGGTGGTTGCGGGCGGTCTCGGCCACGGAGTCGCCGCCGAACTTCTCGAGGCAGGCCTCGGCGAGCACGAGCGCGACCATCGCCTCGGCGACGACGCCGGCGGCGGGCACGGCGCAGACGTCGGAGCGCTGGTGGATGGCGGTCGCGGGCTCGTCGGAGACGACGTCGACGGTGTCGAGGGCCCGCGGCACGGTGGAGATCGGCTTCATCGCCGCGCGCACCCGCAGGACGCCGCCGACCGACATCCCGCCCTCGGTGCCGCCGGCGCGCAGCGTGCGGCGCCGGATGACGCCGTCGGCGCCGCGCTCCATCTCGTCGTGCGCCTGCGAGCCCCGGCGCGCCGCGGTGCGGAAGCCGTCGCCGACCTCGACGCCCTTGATCGCCTGGATACCCATGAGGGCCGCGCCGAGCCGGGCGTCGAGGCGCCGGTCCCAGTGCACGTGCGAGCCGAGGCCCGGCGGTACCCCGACGGCGACGACCTCGACGACGCCGCCGAGGGTGTCGCCGTCCTTGTGGGCGGCGTCGACCTCGGCGACCATCGCGGCCGAGCCCTCGGCGTCGAAGGCGCGCACCGGGTCGGCGTCGAGCGCGGGCACGTCGTCCGGCCCGGGCAGCGGGGCGTCGTCGCGCACCCCGGCCGCGCCGATCGCGACGGTGTGCGAGAGCAGCCGGATGCCGTAGGCCTGCTCGAGGAAGGCGGCGGCGACCGCGCCGAGCGCCACCCGGGCCGCGGTCTCGCGGGCGGAGGCGCGCTCGAGCACCGGGCGGGCGTCGTCGAAGCCGTACTTCTGCATCCCGACGAGGTCGGCGTGCCCGGGACGCGGCCGGGTCAGCGGCCGGTTGCGGGCGACCTCCTTCTCGGCGTTGACGTCGTCGGAGGCGGCGTAGTCGGCGGCGGCGACGGGGTCGGGGCTCATGACGGTGCGCCACTTCGGCCACTCGGTGTTGCCGATGCGGATGGCGACCGGCGAGCCGAGGGTGCGACCGAGCCGCAGCCCGCCGAGCACCTCGACCTCGTCCTGCTCGAACTTCTGCCGGGCGCCGCGGCCGTAGCCGAGGCGGCGGCGGGCCAGGGCGTCCGCGATGTCGGCGGTCGTCACCTCGACCCCGGCGGGGAGGCCCTCGATGGTCGCGAGGAGGGCGGGTCCGTGGGACTCGCCCGCGGTCAGCCAGCGCAGCATGGCGCCCATCCTGACACGGACGGGTCAGCCCCCCGCGAGGCCGGTCACGATGCGAGGCGTCAGCACGACCGAGGCCCAGGCCCCCAGGCACATGGCCGGTCCGTAGGCGATCGCCGAGCCGAGCCCGACCCGGCGCAGGAGCAGCAGCGCCGCCGCGGCCACCCCGCCGACGAGGAACCCGGCGGCCATCCCGACGACGACGAAGGCGGTGCCGAGGAAGCCCAGCAGCGCCCCGATGACCGGCGCGAGGCGCACGTCGCCGCCCCCGACGCCGCCGCCCGGCAGGATGCCGAGGAGCAGGTAGAACCCGCCCATGAGGCCCGCCCCGACGAGGGTGCCCTGCCAGCGCGGGCCGCCCGTCGCGACGACGGCGATGACGAGCAGGACCGCGAGCACGGCGCCGGTCGGCACGACGAGCCCGACGGGCAGGCGGTGCACGTCGAGGTCGATCCAGACGAGGGCCACGGTCAGCCAGGCGAAGAGCAGGAACGGCGGGAGGGCCGCCCATCCGCCGAGGTCGCCGACCGACCAGACGGCCAGCGCGGCGAGGGCGGCCGTCGCCGGGCCGGTCCACCAGGGATGCCCGGGTGGATGGGTCGCCTCGTCCTCCGGGATGCGGTAGCCGCCGGTGGCGAGCTCGCGCCCGGTGAGGTGGCCGACGACGCCCATGACGAGCGCGGCGAGCGCCGCGACCCCCCAGATCGTCACCCGCGGCTCCCGAGCGCCGCGCGCCCGGCGGCGGCCATCGCCTCGACCGGCGCGGGCCGGTCGGTGAAGAGGGTGAACTGCGCCGCGGCCTGGTGGACGAGCAGGTCGAGCCCGGAGACGACGGTCATCCCGGCGGCCTCGGCCGCGCGGGCGACCGGCGTCGGCCAGCCCGCGTAGACGACGTCGAGCAGGACGCCCGGGTGCTGCGCGGGCACCGTGGCGGCGACGTCCTCCCCCCCGGCCGGGGGGACCGTCGAGACGACGACGTCGTCCTTCGTCGTGACCCACGCGTCGATGGCGGCGACCGAGCCGTTGCGGATGCCGATGCCCGCGTCGAGCGCCCACGCGAGCAGGTCGGCGCCCTTGGCGGTGTCGCGGGCTCGGACCGTGAGCGTCGTGACGCCGAGGCCGGCCAGGGCCAGCACGACCGAGCGGGCGGTGGCCCCGGCGCCGAGGACGAGCGCGCGACGCGGCTCGCCGGGCAGGTGCGGGCGCAGCGCCTCGGCCGCGCCGGCGACGTCCGTGTTCGTCGCGTCCCAGCCACCGTCCTCGCGCCGGACGAGGGTGTTCGCGGCACCGGCCAGTCGCGCCACGTCCGAGACGCTCGTCGCCACCTCGAGGGCGGCCTCCTTGAGCGGCATCGTCAGCGACAGCCCGCGCCAGGACCCGTCGAGCCCGGCGACGAACGCCGGCAGCCCGGCGGCGTCGACCTCGTGCCGTCCGTACTCCCAGTCGCCCAGGCCGCACGCCGCGTACCCGGCGGCGTGCAGCGCGGGCGAGAGGGAGTGCGCGACCGGCGACCCGAGGACCGCGGCCCTCAGCACTGGCCGGGGTTGTCGGAGCACCACTGCTGGAACTCGCGGACGTTGCGGTCGTGCTCGGCCGAGGTGCTCGCGAACTTCGTCTCGCCGGTGCTCGGGTCCACCGTCACGAAGAACACCCAGTCGCCCGGCTCGGGGTTCGCGGCCGCCTCGATCGACGCGGCACCGGGGTTGCCGATGGGGCCGGGGGGCAGGCCCTGCACCTTGTAGGTGTTGTACGGGCTGTCCGAGGCGCGCTGCGCGTCGGTGGTGCCGGCCTTGCCGCGCTGCTGGGCGAGGTAGTGGACGGTCGAGTCCATCTGGAGGAGGCCGTAGCTCGGCGGCCCGCCCTCGAGGCGGTTGAGCACGACGCGCGCGACCTTGCCGCGGTCGGCGTCGCCGCTCACCTCGCCCTCGACGATCGAGGCGATGACGAGGGTGCGCTCCCAGTCCTTCTCGGCGACGCCGGCGTCCTCGAGCGACTTCTTCGTGAGGGCGACCATCTGCTCCAGCTGCTGCGTGGCGGACGTGTCGTCGTCGAACTCGTAGCTCGCGGGGAACAGCCAGCCCTCGACGTTGCCCTTCGCGGCCGCGGGCAGCCCGATCGCGGAGGCGTCCTTCGCGGCCTTCTCGTACGCGGACTCCTTGACCCCGGTCGCCTCGGCCAGCGCCGCGAAGACCTCCTTCTTCCAGAGGCCCTCGCGGATCGTCACCCGCTTCGCCGACCGGTTGTCGGGGTCGGAGAGGAAGGTGAAGGCGTCGGCGCCGCGCATCCCCTTGAGCATGACGTACGTGCCCGGCTGGATCCCGGCCGCGGCCGCCGGGTCGCCCTTGGCGGCCTCGAGGTAGGCGGTCCGGGTCTTGGTGACCCCGGCGTCGCGCAGGGTGGAGGCGATGGTCTCGCCGGTGTCGCCCTGCTTGATGACGACGCGCGCCTCGCCCTCCCCCGGGCCGGCGAAGTCGACGTCGGTCGGCTCGTCGTCGAAGAGGCCGCTCACGCCGGGGCCGAGGACGGTCCAGGCGCCGTAGGCGGCGCCGCCGATGAGACCGATCGCGAGGAGGATGGCGAGGATGCGGCGGCCGCGGCGGCGCGGCGGACGCCGCCGCTGGTGCACCTCGCGGCGCGTGCGGTGGTCCCGCTCGGGGCTCTCCTCGTCACCGAAGATGGTCTCGGTGAAGTCGTGGCTCACGTCGTCGTGCCCTTCGTCCGTGGCTTGCGCCGTCGTCCGCCGACCTGCTCCCCCGCGGGGGCGCCGGTCGACCGCTCGGCGTCGAGCGCGGCCTGGAGGATGAGCACCGCCGCGGCCTGGTCGACCACGGCCCGCTGCCGCCTCCCGGCCACACCGCTCTGCCGGAGCATCCGGTGCGCGTCCACCGTCGTCAGCCGCTCGTCGACGAGCCGCACCGGGACGGGTGCCACGCGCACCGCCAGCACGGAAGCATACGTGCGCGCACGCTCCGCAGCGGGACCCTCGTCCCCGGAGAGCGACCGCGGGAGCCCGACGACGACCCGGACGGCGGCGTGCTCGGCGACGAGCGAGGCCACCCGTTCGACGTCGTCGTCCCCCGCGGCGGCCGGCGCCTCCGAGGTGCGCGGCACCGTCTCGAGGGGGGTCGCGAGGAGGCCGTCGGGGTCGCTGACGGCGACCCCGACGCGCACCGAGCCGACGTCGACGCCCAGCCGGGCGCCGCGCTCGGTCCCCGCGCCGGGAGCCGGCATCAGCCGGCGATCTCCCCGACGCGCCACTCGACGGCGGCGAGGGCCTCCCCGACCTTGGCCGGGTCCTGGCCGCCGCCCTGGGCGATGTCGTCCTTGCCGCCGCCACCACCACCGAGCGCCTGCGCCGCGGCGCGGACGAGCTCGCCGGCCCTGACGCCCCGCTCGCGCGCGGCCGGGTTCGTCGCGACGACGACCACGGGCCGGCCCTTGGCGACCCCGGTGATCGCGACGACCGAGGGGCGCTCGTCGCCGAGGCGGCCGCGCAGGTCGAGGACCATCGTCCGGACGTCGTCGGCGCCGGCGTCCCCGGCGTCGTGGCCGAGGAAGGTGATGCCCCCGACGTCGCGGGCACGGTCGGTCAGCGAGCCGGCCTGCGCCTGGAGCTGCTCCTTGCGCAGGCGGTCGAGCTCGCGCTCGGCGTCGCGCAGGCGACCCATGAGGCCGGCGACGCGCTCCGCGAGCTCGTCGGGCCGCCCGCCGACCTGGCCGGTCAGCTCGGCGACGATGGCGCGCTCCTTCGCGAGGTGGCGCAGCGCGTCCATCCCGACGAAGGCCTCGACGCGGCGCACGCCCGAGCCGACCGACGACTCGCCGGTGAGGGTGAGGGCGCCGATCTGGCTGGAGTGGGCGACGTGGGTGCCACCGCAGAGCTCGCGGCTCCACGGGCCGCCGATCTCGACGACGCGGACGTCCTCGTCGTAGGTCTCGCCGAACAGCGCGAGCGCACCGATCTCGCGGGCCCGCGGCAGCGGCATGTACGTCGCCGAGACCGGGAGGTCCTGGCGCAGCGCGAGGTTGGCGACCTCCTCGATCTCGCTGCGGGTGTCGGGCGAGAGCGCCTGCCCCCACGCGAAGTCGAGGCGCAGGTAGCCGGGCTTGTTGTACGAGCCGGACTGCAGGGCCGACGGGCCGAGCACCTGGCGCAGCGCCGCGTGGACGACGTGCGTGCCGGAGTGCGCCTGGCAGGCCGCGACGCGCCAGTCGCGGTCGACCTGCGCGAGGACCGACGAGCCGGAGCGCAGCGCCCCGGAGACGACCTCGACCGTGTGCGCGATGAGGCCCTTGACCGGGCGCTGCACGTCGAGGACGCGCAGCTCGAGGCCGTCGGCGGTGATGACGCCCTCGTCGGCGACCTGGCCGCCCGACTCGGCGTAAAAGGGGGTGCGGTCGAGGACGACCTGGGCGCGCGTGCCCGGCTCGACCTCCTCGACCCGCTCGCCGTCCACGACGAGGCCGAGGACGCTCGCCTCGCTCGTCAGCTCCTGGTAGGCGCGGAAGTCGGTGGCGCCGAGGGCGCGCAGGTCGCGCCACACCTCGGTGTTGACGTGCCCGGACTTCTTCGCCTTCGCGTCGGCCTTCGCCCGCTGGCGCTGCTCCTGCATGAGGCGGGTGAAGCCGTCGCGGTCGACCTCGACGCCCTGCTCCGCCGCCATCTCGAGGGTGAGGTCGATGGGGAAGCCGTAGGTGTCGTGGAGCTGGAAGGCCTGGTCGCCCGCGAGCACCGTGCCGCCGGACTCCTTGGTTCGTGCGACGGCGGTGTCGAGGATCGTCGTGCCGGACGCGAGCGTGCGCCGGAACGCCTCCTCCTCGGCGTAGGCGATCTGCGCGATGCGGTCGAAGCCGGCCTCGAGCTCGGGGTAGGACTGCTTCATCCGCTCGAGCGAGACCGGGAGCAGCTCGGGCAGGCAGGGGTCCTCGTAGCCGAGCAGGCGCATCGAGCGCACCGAGCGGCGCAGCATCCGACGCAGGACGTAGCCGCGGCCCTCGTTGCCGGGGGTCACGCCGTCGCCGATGAGCATGAGCGAGGAGCGGACGTGGTCGGCGACGACCCGCAGCCGCACGTCGTCGGGGTGGCTCGAGCCCGCCGAGTGGCCGGAGTGCGCGCCGTAGGACTTGCCGGTCATCTCCGCCGCGCGGGCGAGGACCGGGTAGACCTCGTCGATCTCGTACATGTTGTCGACGCCCTGGAGGATGGACGCGATGCGCTCCAGCCCCATCCCGGTGTCGATGTTCTTGCGCGGCAGCGGGCCGCTGACGTCGAAGTCGACCTTGGTGCGGACCTCGGTGAGGTTCTCCTGCATGAAGACGAGGTTCCAGAACTCCATGAACCGGTCCTCGTCGACGGCCGGTCCGCCGTCGGGGCCGTACTCCGCGCCGCGGTCGTAGAAGATCTCGGAGCAGGGGCCGCCCGGGCCGGGGACGCCCATGTGCCAGTAGTTGTCGGCGAGGCCGCGGCGCACGATGCGCTCGAGCGGGACGCCGACCTGCTCGTGCCAGATGCCGAGCGCCTCGTCGTCGCCGTCGAGGACGGTCGGCCAGATCCGCTCGGGGTCCAGACCGAAGCCCCCGCGGTCCTGCGGGGTCGTGACGAGCTCCCAGGCGAGGGCGATGGCCTTCTCCTTGAAGTAGTCGCCGAAGGAGAAGTTGCCGTTCATCTGGAAGAACGTGCCGTGCCGGGAGGTCTTGCCGACCTCCTCGATGTCCTGGGTGCGCACGCACTTCTGGACGCTCGTCGCGCGGTCGTAGGGCGCGGTCTCCTGGCCGAGGAAGTACGGCTTGAACGGCACCATGCCGGCGTTGACGAACAGGAGGTTGGGGTCGTCGTGGACGAGGGGCGCCGAGGGGACCACGGTGTGGCCGTTGCGCTCGAAGAAGTCGAGCCAGCGGCGCCGGATCTCGGAGGTTTCCATGTCGGGTTCAGTCCTGGGGGTCGGCCGTGCGCGGGCAGCCTCGATGGTAGGCCGGTGCGCGCACGAGGGGTGACGGGCGTGCGGAGGCGGGGGCGGGTGCCCCTAGCGAGCTCGGTCGGCGGGCCCGGCGTCGGCGGCGCGGCGGCCCCGGCCCGCGGGGTCGAGGAGGAGGTCACGCGCCTCCTCGGGGGTGAGCGACCGGCCGTCGCCCTCGCCCCAGCCGGCGTCGACGTCGAGGTCCGGGACGCGCGCGTCCGCCGCGTGGCGGGGCGCGCGGGTGGTGGCGTCCTCGCGCACAGCGGTCTCGACGGCCGCGCGGAGCTGGGCCTCGCGCTCGGTCGCGGACTCGCGGACGGTCGCGACGAACCGGCGCGTGGCCGGGCGGCGCCACAGGACGTACGCCGCACCCGCGAGCACGGCGACACCCACGGCGGTGCGCATCCTCACGAGGACACCTTCCGCAGGCCGCGGACGGCCGTGCGGACGCCGTAGCTGTAGGCCGCGACCTTGATGAGGGGCGAGCCGACGGTCGCGGCGAAGACCGACGTGAGCGCGGACGCGTTGGTCGTCATCGTCGAGACCGAGCTCGTGATGGCGTCGACCCGCGTCAGCTGGTCGTTGGTCAGGCCGACGGTGTCGGTGAGGCTCTTGAGCGTCGGCTGGACGTTCTCGGTCGTCGTGCGCACGCTCTCGCGCGCCTCGTCGAGGATCCGGCCCGCCTTGCCGACGAGCCCGGCGACCCGGACGACGAGGTAGGCGAACGCGAGCGCGGCGATGAGTCCCGCGATCCCTCCGAGCGTGACGTCCATGGCGCCGACCCTACCGGGCGGCCGTGGCGGCCGACGCACCCATTCCCGGGGGCTCAGGCGTGGCGGACGCAGCGGGCCGCCCACGGGCGGGCCTCGAGGCGGGCGGCGGGGATCGGCTCGCCGCAGACCTCGCACGTGCCGTAGGTGCCGTCGGCGACGCGGGCGCGTGCCCGGCGCACCTGGGTCAGCGTGTCGAGGAGCTGCTCCTGGACGGCGACGGCCGAGAGCCGGTCGACCGCGAGCGAGGTGCCGTCGCCGATCCGCTTGCCGAACGAGAGGTTCTCGCCCTCGGGCGGGCTCGCGGTCAGCGTCGCGAGGTCGGCCTCCAGCTGGTCCTCGTGGGCGGCCAGGGTCGCGTCGGTGTCCATCCCCCCACCGTAGGTCAGCGCCCGAGCCGTTCCCGCAGCCAGCGCCAGCGCTCCTGCAGCCGGGCCTCGAACCCGCGGTCCGTCGGGTGGTAGTAGTCGGCCGAGGCGGCCAGGTCGTCGGGGAGGTACTGCTGGGCGGCGACGCCGTCCGGCTCGTCGTGCGCGTAGACGTACGTGGGGGCCTTGGAGCGGCCGGCCGCCTTGGCCGAGGCCTCGGCGATCCGGCTCGCGCCGCCGTAGCCGCTGCCCCGCAGGTGCAGCGGCACCGAGCCGCCGCGCCCGGCGCGGACGTCGGCGATGGCGGCGTTGATGCCGCCGTAGGCCGCGTTCGACTTCGGCGCGAGGGCGTTGTGGACGACGGCCTGCGCGAGGATGATCCGCGCCTCGGGCATCCCGATCTGCGCGACGGCGTGCATCGCCGCGACGGCGGTCTGCAGGGCGGTCGGGTCGGCCATCCCCACGTCCTCGGACGCCGAGATGACGATGCGCCGGGCGATGAAGCGCGGGTCCTCGCCGGCCTCGAGCATCCGGGCGAGGTAGTGCAGGGCGGCGTCGACGTCGGAGCCGCGCATCGACTTGATGAGCGCCGAGGCGACGTCGTAGTGCTGGTCGCCGGTGCGGTCGTAGCGCACGGCCGCGTGGGCGACCGCCTGCTCGGTGTGCGCGAGCGTGACGACGAGCGGCTCGGGGCGCGCCGCCCCGGGGGCCACCGAGTCGTCGGCCACCCCGGCGGCGGCCTCGAGGAAGGTCAGCGCGCGGCGGGCGTCGCCCCCGGCGAGGCGGACGAGGTGCTCGCGGGCGTCGTCCGCGAGCGCGTAGGCGCCGGCGAGGCCGCGCTCGTCGGCGGTGGCGCGGGTGAGGACGTCGGCGACGTCCTCGTCCGTCAGCGAGACGAGGGTGACGAGCATCGAGCGCGACAGGAGCGGGGCGATGACCGAGAAGCTCGGGTTCTCGGTCGTCGCGGCGACGAGGACGACCTGGCGGTTCTCGACGCCGGGCAGCAGCGCGTCCTGCTGGGCCTTGGTGAAGCGGTGGATCTCGTCGAGGAACAGGACCGTCTGGCGGCCGTAGAGGTCGCGGGTGCGCTGGGCCTGCTCCATGACCTGGCGGACGTCCTTGACCCCGGCGGTCACGGCGGACAGCTCGACGAACTCGCGCTCCGAGGCGGTGGCCACGAGGTGCGCGAGGGTCGTCTTGCCCGTCCCCGGCGGGCCCCAGAGGATGGCCGACAGCGGTCCGGCGGCGCCGCCGCTGCCCTCGACGAGGCGGCGCAGGGGGCTGCCGGGACGCAGGACGTCGGCCTGCCCGCGCACCTCGTCGAGGCTGCGCGGGCGCATCCGGACCGCGAGCGGGGGCACGACGGAAGTGAGCGCGCCGTCCGCCGCCTGCGCGGCCGCGCCGAAGAGGTCGGTCCCGTCCTGTGCCACCCCGTGAGGCTAGCGCCGGCGCCCGACGGTCCCCGACGCCCGGTCGGTCAGGAGTAGCCGGTCTCGCCGTCGAGCATCTCGCGCAGCAGGTCGAGGTGGCCGGCGTGCCGGGCCGTCTCCTCGAGCATGTGCTGCACCATCCAGCGCAGCGTGGCGTCCCCGACGGCGTGCAGGGCGGTGCTGCCGGTGTCGTCGAGGTCGTGCGCCGCGATCGCCGCGTCGGAGCGGGCACAGGCGGCCGCGTACTCCTCGAGCAGCGCGGGCAGCGGGCGGCCCGCCACCCGGAACTCGTCGTCCTCCTCGGCGTCGGGGCCGAGGCCCGGCCCGTCGCCCCACTCGCCGAGCAGGACCTCGCGGAACCAGAGGTCCTCGACGGCGGTCAGGTGACCGACGATCCCGGCGACGGTGAGCAGCGGCGAGGACGGCAGGAGGACCCGGTGCGCGTCCGCGTCGGACAGGCCCTCGCACTTGAGCCGGACGATGCCCCGCTGGAGGTCGAACCACCCGAGCAGCTGGGTGCGCTCGTCTCCCGTCCACGGGGGTCGCTCGCGCGTCGCTGCCATCCCGGCACGTTAGCGCCCGGAGCGGGTCGCCGCGCGGCGGCAGCGGGCCCCGGGCGGGGGGGGCGGCGCCCGGCGCAGGACGGGCCTGCCTCCGCACACCCTTGCGCTCCACCGGGGCGTGCGGTCCACTGGGGCGTGCGCAGCGTCCGGGCAGGGGCCGTCCGCGCCGCCCTCGGGGTGGTGGCGCTCCTGTGCGCGCTCGGCTGCTCGACCACCGCGGCCGACCCGTCCGCCCCCGGAGCCACCACCGCCTCCCCCCACGACGTCCGCCCCCTCCCGCGCGGCGGCGGGGTCGACTACCAGCTGGGCGGCCCCTCCGCGGTGCCGGCCGGGGTCGAGGTCGTCGTCCGCGACCGGACGGACCCGCCGGCCGGCGCGTACCCCGTCTGCTACGTCAACGCCTTCCAGGCGCAGCCGGACGCGACGGACTGGTGGATCACCCAGCACCCCGGACTCGTCCTGCGCCACCCCGGCGGCACCCCGGTCGTCGACGCGGAGTGGGACGAGGTGCTCCTCGACCTGCGCCCCCACGCGCGGGCCGAGCTGCTGTCCGTCCTCACCCCGTGGGTGCAGGGGTGCGCGGCGGCCGGCTTCTCTGCGGTCGAGCTCGACAACCTCGACTCGTGGACCCGCTCGGACGGGATGCTCACCGCCGACGACGCCCTCGCCCTCGCCACCGACCTGGCCGCCGTCGCGCACGGCGCCGGGCTGGCGGTGGGGCAGAAGAACGCCGTCGAGCTGACCGACCGCCTGGCCCGCACGGTCACCGACTTCGCGGTGGTGGAGGAGTGCGGGCGCTACGACGAGTGCGGCCCCTTCGTCGAGGCCTACGACGGGCGGGTCGTCCTCGTCGAGTACGACGACGCCGGTCTCGCCGCCGCCTGCGCCACCTGGGCCGACCTGCGCCCGGTCCTCCGCGACCTCGACCTCGTCGCCGCCGGCGAGTCGGGGTACGTGCGCCGCGAGTGCCCGGCCGCCACCCGCTGACGGCCCCGTGCCATCCTGTGCCGCGTGACCGGCGCGACGCCCCTGACCTCCTACGACGAGCTGCTCGAGGCCTCCGGCCACCACCCCGTCGTCGAACTCGACGTGGGGCGCGGCGCCCCCGCCCGCTCGTGGGTGGTCCGCGGCCCGAAGGGGGGCACCGCCGTGGCGTTCGCGCGCAACAGCGACCACGGGGTCCCCGGCGCGTCCGTCCTCGGTCCCGCCGACGCGCTCGCCGTCCTCGTCGCCGACCCCGCCGTGCAGCACTGGTTCCACGACGGCGGCTTCCGCCACCTCAGCCGCCCCGTCGACCTCGACGACCTCGTCGAGGCCCACCTGCCCGTCGGCTCCGTCGGCGGCGACTGGGAGTGGATGTGGACCCGCACGGCCCCCGCGCCCGTCGCCGGTGAGGAGCGCGTCGTCCCGCTGACCGAGGCCGCCCGCGACGAGATCGTCGCCCTCCTGATCGAGGCCAGCCCGCGCACCCACGGCCAGCCGTTCGCCCGCCCCGACCAGGTGTGGCTCGGCGTCCGCGACACCGACGGCAGCCTGCTCGCCTGCGGCGGCAGCGAGCCCTCGACCGGCGGCACCCCGACGCTCGCCGGCATCGCCGTCGTCCCCGCCGCGCGGCGGCAGGGCCTGGGCGCCGCGGTGACCGCGGCCCTCACCCGCGACGCCGTGGCCCGCACCGGCGCCTGCGCCCTCGGGATGTTCTCCGACAACCAGGACGCCCGGCGCATGTACCACCGGCTCGGCTTCACGACCGGGATGGCCTGGCGCAGCCGCTGGCGTGAGGGCTCGCTCCCCCGCCTGGCCCGCGACTGACGGCCCGGCGCCTCGCGACCGCCCCGTGCGCTCGCAGGGCTCGACACCACCGCATTACCTTGGACGATCTTTCAACAACGCAGGTCAGCGCGCCTAGGGTGGGAGGACATCCCCCGACGGAAGGAACACCGTGAGCACGCTGACCAACGGCTCGGTCGAGATCCACTACGAGGACCACGGTGGTGACGGCCGACCGGTCGTCCTCATCCACGGCTGGCCCCTGAGCGGGAAGTCCTGGAGCAACCAGGTCCCGGCCCTCCGCGACGCCGGCTACCGCGTCGTCACCTACGACCGCCGTGGCTTCGGCGAGTCCGGCAAGCCCGGCGAGGCCTCGTCGTACGACTACGACACCCTCACCTCCGACCTCGACGCGCTGATGACCGAGCTCGACCTGCGCGACGCCAGCCTCGTCGGCTTCTCGATGGGCGGCGGTGAGGTCGCCCGCTACATCGACACCGTCGGCGAGGAGCGGCTGCACAGCGTCGTCTACGCGGCGGCCGTGCCCCCGTGCCTCAAGAAGGACGACGAGCACCCCGACGGCGCCCTGACCGACGACGACGTCCGCGGCATGCAGGAGCAGCTCGCGAAGGACCCCACGGCCTTCTTCGACGACTTCACGACGAACTTCTTCAGCGCCGGCGGCGAGCTCAAGGTCACCGAGGACGAGCGGCAGGAGGCGATCGCGCTCGCCGCCCAGGCCGACGTCCACGCCGCCGTCCAGTGCATCGCCTCGTGGGTCGAGGACTTCACCGGCGGCCTGCGCAAGAGCACCGTGCCGACCCTCGTCATCCACGGCGACGGCGACGGCATCGTGCCCCTCGAGGTCTCCGGACAGCGCACCGCCCAGATGGTCGACGGCGCGGAGCTGCACATCGTGAGCGACGGCCCGCACGGCATCAACGTCTCGCACAAGGACGAGTTCACCTCGACCCTGCTGGAGTTCCTCGCCCGCTGACGCCGACCGCCCGGTGGGGCGCGGCGGTCGAGAGAAGAGAACACGCCGTGCGGAGACGACTCCGCACGGCGTGTTCTACTCCCTCGACGGGTGGTCAGGACTGCTTCGGCGAGACCTCCGGGGCGCCCTGCGGCGCGGCGTCGGTCGTCGGCTTCGCGTCGATGCCGGCCTCCTTGCGCTGCTCCGGCGTGATCGGGGCCGGGGCGTCGGTCAGCGGGTCGTAGCCGCCGCCGGACTTCGGGAACGCGATGACGTCGCGGATGGAGTCGAAGCCGCCGAGCAGCATGACGATCCGGTCCCAGCCGAAGGCGATGCCGCCGTGCGGCGGGGCGCCGAACTGGAAGGCGTCGAGGAGGAAGCCGAACTTCTCCTGCGCCTCCTCCTCCGACAGGCCCATGACCTTGAACACGCGCTCCTGGACGTCGCGGCGGTGGATACGGATGGACCCGCCGCCCAGCTCGTTGCCGTTGAGCACCATGTCGTAGGCGTAGGCGAGCGCCGGCCCCGGGTCGGTGTCGAAGGTGTCGAGGAACTCGGCCTTCGGCGAGGTGAAGGCGTGGTGGACGGCCGTCCACGCGCCCGAGCCGACGGCCACGTCGCCCGCGGCGACGGCCTCGGACGCCGGCTCGAAGAGCGGGGCGTCGAGGACCCAGAGGAACTCCCACGCGTCCTCGTCGATGAGCTCGCAGCGCCGGCCGATCTCGAGCCGCGCGGCGCCGAGGAGCGCCCGCGAGGAGCGGGTCGGGCCGGCGGCGAAGAAGACGCAGTCACCGGGCTTCGCCCCGACGTGCTCCGCGAGGCCGGCGACCTCGGACTCGGACAGGTTCTTGGCGACCGGGCCGCCGAGCGTGCCGTCCTCCTGGACGAGGACGTAGGCGAGGCCGCGCGCGCCGCGCTGCTTGGCCCACTCCTGCCACGCGTCGAGCTGCTTGCGCGGCTGGCTCGCGCCGCCGGGCATGACGACCGCGCCGACGTACTCGGCCTGGAAGACCCGGAACGGGGTGTCGGCGAAGTACTCGGTGCACTCGACGAGCTCCTGGCCGAAGCGCAGGTCGGGCTTGTCGGACCCGAAGCGACGCATCGCCTCGGCGTAGGTCATCCGCGGGAACGGCGTCGGCAGCTCGATGCCGATGAGCTGCCAGATCTCGCGGACCACGGCCTCGCCGAGCTCGAGGACGTCGTCCTGCTCGACGAAGGACATCTCGATGTCGAGCTGCGTGAACTCGGGCTGGCGGTCGGCGCGGAAGTCCTCGTCGCGGTAGCAGCGCGCGATCTGGTAGTACCGCTCCATCCCGGCGACCATGAGCAGCTGCTTGAACAGCTGCGGGCTCTGGGGCAGCGCGTACCAGGAGCCGGGCGCGAGGCGGGCCGGCACGAGGAAGTCACGGGCGCCCTCGGGCGTGGACCGGGTGAGGGTCGGGGTCTCGATCTCGACGAAGTCGCGGGCCTCGAGGACCCGGCGGGCGGCGGCGCTCACCTTGCTGCGCAGGCGGATCGCGTGGCCCGCGGAGCGCGCACCTGGGCGGCGCAGGTCGAGGTAGCGGTGCTTGAGGCGCGCCTCCTCGCCGACGGTGACGCGCTCGTCGACCTGGAAGGGCAGCGGCGCGCTGGCGTTGAGGACCTCGATCGCCTCGGCGACGACCTCGACCTCGCCGGTCGGGAGGTCCGCGTTGACGTTGCGCTCCTCGCGCGCGGTGACGGTGCCGGTGACCTTGACGACGAACTCGCTGCGCAGGTCGTGGGCCGCCCCGGTGAGCACCTCGTCGCGTGCGACGACCTGGACGACGCCGCTCGCGTCCCGCAGGTCGATGAACGCCACCCCGCCGTGATCGCGCCGCTTCGCCACCCAGCCGGTGAGCGCGACGGTCTGGCCGGTGTGGGCGGCACGCAGGGTGCCGGCCTCGTGGGTGCGGAGCACGGGGGGTCCTTCGGTCTCGGGGTCGGGAGGTGGCCGCGGGACGGCCGACGGCCATCCTACGGAAGCCCCGCTCCCCGCCCGAACCGAGATTCCCGCCCCACCCGGGGCGCGGCGCCGGGCGTCAGCCCCGGGAGGGCAGGAAGCACATCTCGTTGCCCGAGGGGTCGGTGAGCACGCGCCAGGGCAGCGGTCCCCAGTCGTGCTCGACGAGGGTGCCGCCGAGGTCGAGGGCGCGCTCGACGGCGTCGTCGAGGCGCTCGGCGCCCTCGAGCCGCACGTCGAGGTGCAGCCGGTTCTTCTCCCCCGCGGGCTTGGGCCGCACCTCGGGACAGATCTCCAGCAGCGGGCCGTGCCCGCTCGGGTGGCGCAGGGCGCTGGGCTCGACCCCCGCGACGGGGGCCCAGCCCGAGAGCGCGGTCCAGAACCGCAGGTCACGCTCGACGTCGGCGCTGTCGAGCGGGAGGGCCGCGACGGGGCTGCCGGCGCGGTAATCCGGCCGGGACTCCATGACGCAGAACGGGTTTCCCTCGGGGTCGGCGAGCACGACCCACGGCACGTCGCCCTGGCCGATGTCGAGGCGGCGGGCACCGAGCGCCAGGGCGCGCACCACGACCTCGTCCTGCGCGTCGCCGCCGAGCAGGTCGAGGTGCAGGCGCGGGTGGGACGGCGCGGCCTCCGGCACCGTGGTCAGGCAGAGGTCGAGGACCGGCGCCCCCTCCGGCGAGATCCGCACCTCGACGGTGTCCGGCTCGTCGGTGACCCGGCGGCCGCCGAGCAGGGACTCCCAGAAGCCACCCAGCACGTGCGGGTCGGCCGCGTCGAGGACGACGTTCTCGATCTGCACGCCTCAGGCCCCCGCGTCGACGGGTCCGACGTAGAACCAGCGACCGGCCCGCTTCTCGAAGCGGCTGCGCTCGTGCACGTCACCGCGCTGCCGGGTGGCGCCCTCCCCGGCGACCCAGCCGGCCCGGAACTCGACGACCCCCGTCGTGTCGTCGGGCGCGCCGTCGACGACGTCGAGCACCTTGAGGCCCACCCAGCGCACCCACGGCTCGGGGTCCACCCGCTCGGGACGCGTGCGCGGGTGCCACGACCGGAAGAGGTGGTCGCCGTCGGCGAGCGCGTACGCCGTGTACCGCGAGCGCATCAGGGTCTCGGCGGTCGGCGCCGGCCGGTTGCCCTCGATGGCCTGCCCGCAGCACTCGGCGAAGCTCGCGCCCTCGGGCCGTCCGCCGCAGGGGCAGCGCGCGTCACGGTCGAGGGCCTCGTCGGAGCCGCCCGACACCTTGAGCCAGGCGGCGTTGCCCCGTCCCGCTCCGAAGGTCTCGGCCACGAGCCCATCGTCCCACGCCCCGGTGACTCCCACGTGACGCCCCGTACCCCGGAGGGTGACCGTTCACACCCCCCGGCGTCGCCCCGGGCTGCGCGCGGGCCACGGCGCGTCGGCGGGGCGCAGGCCCGCCCAGCCGCGGGCGCGCAGGGCCTCGGCGGCCAGCACGGCGATGACGAGCGTCGGGCTGTGCAGCCGGCCGGCGAGCACGCCAGCCACGAGCTCGTCGAGGGGGACGCGGCGCACGGGCATCCCGAGCTCCTCCCCCGTCCGGTCGTGCCGCTCGCCCTCGGGCACCTCGGCGAGGTCGCGGGCGAGGAAGATCCGCAGCCCCTCGGAGGAGCCGCCCGGCGAGGACCAGTGGTCGACGAGGGTCGACCAGGTGCCGGCCGTCAGGTCGGCCTCCTCGTGCAGCTCACGGGCCGCGGTGAGGTGGGGCGCCTCGCCGTCGACGTCGAGCAGGCCGGCCGGGATCTCCCAGTCGAACGCCCCGACGGGGTGCCGGTACTGCTGGATGACGACCGCGCGGTCCTGCTCGTCGAGGGCGAGGATCGCGACGGCACCGGTGTGCTCGACGTAGTCGCGGACGACGACACCGGCCTCGCCGAGGTCGACCTCGTCGGTGCGGACGTCCCAGACCCGGCCCTCGAAGGAGAGGCGGGTGCCGACGACGGGCCGGCGCTCGAGGCGGTCCTCGAGGGGCTCAGGCACGCGCGTCGGCCGGCTCGGCGCTGCGCGGTCGCTCGACCTCGACGAGCCGCGACGCGCGCTGCTCCTCGATGGCCGCGCCGACGAGCCCGGCGAACAGCGGGTGCGCGCGGGTCGGGCGCGACTTGAACTCGGGGTGCGCCTGGGTCGAGACGTAGTACGGGTGCACCTCGCGCGGCAGCTCGACGAACTCGACGAGCCCGAGCTCGGGGTGGGTCCCGCTGATGACGAGCCCGGCCTCCTCGAGCTGCGCGCGGTAGCCCTCGTTGACCTCGTAGCGGTGGCGGTGGCGCTCGTCCGCGCTCGTCGCGCCGTAGGCCTGCGCGACGACCGAGCCGGCCCTGAGGTCCGCCCGCTGGCTGCCGAGGCGCATCGTGCCGCCGAGGTCGCCGGCGCCCTCGACGAACGCCTTCTGCTCCTCCATCGTCGCGATGACCGGGGCGGGGCTGTCGGGGTCGAACTCGGTCGAGCTCGCGCCCTCGATGCCGGCGACGGAGCGCGCGTACTCGATGACCATGCACTGCAGGCCGAGGCAGATGCCGAGCGTCGGGACCCCGTGGGTGCGCGCCCAGCGCAGGGCGCCGACCTTGCCCTCGATGCCGCGGACCCCGAAGCCGCCGGGCACGAGGACGGCGTCGACCCCGCCGAGCGCGCGCTGCGCCCCGGCCTCGGTCGAGCAGTCGTCGGAGGCGACCCACCGGATGTTGACCTTGGCGTCGTGGTGGAAGCCACCGGCGCGCAGGGCCTCGGTCACCGACAGGTAGGCGTCGGGCAGGTCGATGTACTTGCCGACGAGCGCGACCTCGACCTCGTGCTCGGGGTGGTGCACCCGCTCGAGGAGGGTGTCCCACTGGGTCCAGTCGACGTCGCGGAAGACGAGGCCGAGCCGGCGCACGACGTAGGCGTCGAGGCCCTCGCGGTGCAGCACCTTGGGGATGTCGTAGATGCTCGGGGCGTCGACGGCCGCCGCGACGGCCTCGTTGTCGACGTCGCACATGAGGCTGATCTTGCGCTTGATCGACTCGGGCAGCTCGCGGTCGGCGCGCAGGACGAGCGCGTCGGGCTGGATGCCGACCTGGCGCAGCGCGGCGACGGAGTGCTGGGTCGGCTTGGTCTTCAGCTCGCCGCTCGGCGCGAGGTAGGGCACGAGCGAGACGTGGAGGAAGAAGACGTGGTCGCGGCCGAGGTCGTGGCGCACCTGGCGGGCGGCCTCGAGGAAGGGCAGCGACTCGATGTCGCCGACGGTGCCGCCGATCTCGGTGATGATGACGTCGGGCGCGTCGGCGTCGTCGACGCCCGGGGAGCCGGCGGCCTGCGCCCGCATCCGCTCCTTGAGCTCGTTCGTGATGTGCGGGATGACCTGGACGGTGTCGCCGAGGAACTCGCCGCGGCGCTCCTTGGTGATGACCCGGTTGTAGACCTGCCCGGTCGTGACGTTCGCGCTGCCCTTGAGGCTGACGTCGAGGAAGCGCTCGTAGTGGCCGATGTCGAGGTCGGTCTCGGCGCCGTCGTCGGTGACGAAGACCTCTCCGTGCTGGAACGGGTTCATCGTCCCGGGGTCGACGTTGAGGTACGGGTCGAGCTTCTGCATCGTCACCCGCAACCCGCGGGCGCGGAGCAGGTGCCCCAGGCTCGAGGCGGTGAGCCCCTTGCCGAGCGAGGAGGCGACGCCTCCGGTCACGAAGATCTGTTTCGTCGTCTGGAGCACCACGGGCTTCAACGATACGTCATGCCGCGCCGAGCCCGCGGTAGGTGTCGAGGACGGCGGCCAGCGCGTCGGCGTCGGAGGGCAGGTGGTCGGCCCGTTCGACGGCCTTCGAGCGCAGGTCGTCGCGCACCGCGCCGTGCGTCACGACGTCGCGGATGGCCCGGGAGAGCGACGTCGCGTCGTCGACGGGGACGAGGACGGCGGCGTCGCCGACGACCGCCCCGGTGCCACCCGCGTCCGTGGCGACGATGGCCGCGCCGGCGTGCAGGGCCTCCTGGAGCCCGACCGGCTGGCCCTCCCACACCGCACTGGAGACGACGACGTCGGCGGCGGCGAGCAGGTCGGGCACGTCGCCCCGGCGCCCGAGCAGACGCACCGGCAGCCCCTCGGCGTCGATCCGGCGCTGGAGCTCGTCGTGCTGGGGCCCCTCCCCCGCGACGACCGTCACGAGGTCGAGGTCGGTGAGCTCGCGGTGCGCGTCGAGGAGCCGGTGCAGCCCCTTCTGCGGGGCCAGGCGCGCGAGGACGACACCGAGCGACGTGCGGGCGTCGAGCCCGAGCTCGGCCCGGACGGCATACCGGTCGCGTCGGGCGGGCTGGAACGGCGGCGCCGGGACGACGGCGAGACCGGTGCGCCGCGCACCGAGCCGGGCGGCCCGTTGGACGAGGTCGGCCGAGACGCCGAGCACCGCGTCCGACCCGCGCACGACGACGCGCTCGAGGCCGGCGTAGACGGCCGCGGACAGCCGGCCCGCCGGCGCCGCGTTGTGCAGGGTCGTGACGACGGGGACCCCGCTGCGCGCCGCGGCCAGCACGGCCACGGCGCCGGCGCGCAGGCCGTGGGCGTGGACGACGTCGGCGCCGCGCACCGGGCCGGCGAGGGACCGGACGGCCGTGGCGTCGCGGGCCGGGTGCGGCCGGTCGGAGAGGTCGAGCTCGACGAGCGTGGCGGACTCCAGGAGCGAGAAGCGGTCGGCGGCCTCGGCGGGCGCCGCGACGACGACCTGGTGGCCGTCGGCCTCGAGCAGCCGGGCGAGGGCGCGCACGTGGGTGCCCACGCCCCCGGCGCTCGTCCCCATGACCAGGAGCACCTTCACGTCGTGTCCTCTCCTCCCCGACGGCGGCGGGCCCGGCCTCGGTCGCGGACGGCCCCCATCGCCCGACGGTCACCGTAGAAGATCGCGAGCAGTCCTGTCATCAGCGCCGCGCCCCCGGCCGCGAGGCCCCAGAGCACGGCGTCGAGCAGGCCGTCGTAGGTCCGGCCGCGGGTCACGAGGTCTCCGACGACGAGCGCGAGGGCCAGGGCGACGACCGCCGCGCCGGTCGTGCGAGCGAGGCCCCGGGTCACCTCCGGGGCCCAGCTGCGCCGCACGAGGACCACGAGGAGGACGGCCGCGAGGGTCATCCCGAGGGTCGAGGAGAGCCCGACCCACCGCAGGGTCGTCGTGGCCCCCCGGTCGGGGCCGACGAGGACGAGCGGCAGGAGCGCCGCGACCGCCCAACCGAGCGAGACGGCCATCGCGGCGTCGAGCGGGCGCCCGCGCACGTAGAGGGCCCGGGTCAGCAGCGCGGTGAGCCCGAAGCCGACGACCCCGGGCGCGAAGGCGGTGAGGCTCGGGGCGAGGGCGGCGAGGGCCTCGGGGCTGGCTCCCTGCGCGCCCTGGCGGGCGTCGAGGACGGTGAAGAAGGCCCCGATCGGCGGCGCAGCGGCGACGAGCATCCCGGCGGCGAGCGCCGTGAGGACGAGCACCGCCCGCAGCGAGCGGGCCAGCGTCGCGCTCGAGTCCTCCCCCGCCCCGGTGCTCGTCGCGAGCGCCGGGAAGGCGCTCGTCGCCACGGGCACGGCGAGGACCGCGTACGGGAGGAGGTAGACCGCCTGCGCGTACTGGTACACGGCGAACGCGCCGTCGGTGCCCGAGTGGTTGGCCAGCCACATCGTCACGAGCACCGCGACCTGCTGCGCCCCGAGGGCGAGTACCCCGGCGCCGGCGAGGGCCCGGATGCGGACGGCGTCCTCGCGCTCGAGGCGAAGGCCGGGCCGCCAGCGCCAGCCGGTCGCGAGCGCCGGGACGAGGAGGGGCAGGGAGAGCACGACGACCCCGAGCGTCGTGCCCCAGCCGAGGACGGCGATGGCGTCGTCGCCGACGGCCGACGGGGCGGTCGCCCCCCCGGTCAGGTGGCCGTACCAGAGGTAGGAGCCGAGGACGACGACGGAGGAGACCAGGGGCGCGAGGGCGGCGGCGAGGAAGCGACGGTGCGCCTGGAGCAGGCCGACGAGGATGATCCCGACGCCGTAGAGGGGCACCTGGACCGAGAAGATGCGCAGCAGCGTCGTCGCGACCTCGTGGGTGCGCGGGTCGTACGCGCGCACGAGCCAGTCGGCCAGCAGGGGCGCCGCGAGCCACAGCAGCGCCCCGAGCGGGACGAGGACGACGAGCGCCCAGCTGAGGAGCACCGACGCGAGCCGGTCGGCGTGCTCGCGCTCCCCCGCCCCGAGCCGGTGGGCGATGAGGGGGACGGCGACCGCCGCGAGGACGCCGCCGGCCGCGACCTCGAAGAGGACGTTCGGAATGGCGTTGACGCTCTGGTAGACCGACCCGACGCCCTCGGCCCGCACCGAGCCCGCGAAGACGAGGATCCGGGTGAAGCCGGCCGCCCGGGCCAGGAGGGTGACGGCGGCGATGAGCCCGGCCGCCCCGGCGATGCCGAGGGCCGCGCGCTGGCGGGTCATCGGGCGGGCCGGCCCCACGCGTCGAGCTCGCGCAGGCCCGGCGTGGACTCGATGACGGCGGTGAAGCTGACCCGCTCGGAGGCGAGCGTCGCGGCGACGAGCACCGCGAGGGCGCCGATCCGACCACGGCGCCCGCAGCGCTCCAGCAGGGCCGCGCCGACGAGGGCGCCGGCCGCGTTGGCCCCCGTGTCCCCGAGCATCGCCCGACCGGCCAGGTCGGGGCGCACGACGCCGAGGGAGGCGCCGACGGCGGCGGTCGCCGCGCCGGCGCCCCGCCCGTCGGCGGCCAGGCCGAGCGGCAGCGCCGCGAGGATGGTTGCCTTGAGGGCGCGCCCGGGCCGCAGGTCCAACAGGTTCGCGACGTTGGCGGCGCCGGCCACGACCGCGCCACCGACGAGCGTGTCGAGCGCGCCGACGTCGTCGCGACCCCGGTCGGCGAGCGCGGCCGCCACGAGGCCGGTGAGCGCGAGCCCGCCGATCTTGGCGACGCCCGTCGTCAGCTCGCCGCGCGCGGCGGCGCCGAGGTGACCGCGCAGGCCCTTGGACGAGCCGTCGCCGGCGAGGTCGTCGAGCGCCCCGAAGGCACCGGCACCGGCGGCGGCGACGACGCCCGGCAGGGAGCCGCCCGCAGCCGCCCCGGCGGCGCCGGCGAGCACCCAGGCGGGGCCCTCGAGCAGCGTCACCGGGTCGCCCGCGTGGTTGGTCCGGGTCCAGCGCGGGGAGCGGACCGCGCGCGTCATCGCGGCGAAGGACGCTGCTCCCACGCCGGCGCCGACGACCCCGGCCGCGAGCCGGCGGAGCGGGGTCACGGGGTGGCGGCCGAGGCGGGGACGGGCGCGTAGGCGGCGTCGGTGCCGGCCCCGAGCCCGTACTGACCGGCGCTGCCGCCGTCCTGCTGCACGAGGGCGAACACGACGCTCGCGACGCCGAGCGGCGAGCCGGCGTCGTCGACCGAGGAGACCCTGCGGGTGGCGGCCGCCGTGTCGCGCAGCACGGTGAGGACCGAGGTGCCCTCGGTCTGGGCCGCGAGGTCGGCGGCGACGACCACGCCCCGGGACCGGGCGTCGAGCGCCGAGGCGAGGGCGACCCACTGCTGCGCGGTCGCCGTCCGGGCCGCGGCGTCGCCGTCGGCGACGGTGCCCGCCACGACGACGACGAGGTCGGCCCGGGCGAAGGACTCGGCGTCCACCGAGACGAGCCCGGCGTCGGCGAGGGTCTCGAGCCCGGTGCGGGCGGTCGTGTCGTCGGGGCCGTCGTCCCCCGCCGGGGCGGTGCGTGTGAGCAGTGTCGCGAGGAGGAGGTCACGGGGGGCGGCGGAGCCGGCCGAGGTGTCGACGCCGGTGCTCGTGGCGACCTGGCCCACGACCTCGTCGCGCGCGGCGACCGTGGTGGCGTCGGTGCTCACCCAGTCATCGGTGACCGTCGTCGTCGACGTGACGCGCGAGCCCGCGGTGCCGAGGGCGGCGGTGACGGACTCGTTGACCGCGGCGTCCGAGCCGGGCATGACGACGACGGCGACGGTGCGGTCGCGCAGCGCGCCGCCGTAGACGCGCCCGGAGACGGCGTCGAGGAAGGAGTCGCGGGCCTCGGTGCCGGCGCGGGCGGTCGTCAGCTGCCTGTTGAGGTCGGCCTTGTCGGTGCGCAGCCCGGCGATCTCGTTCTGGAGCGTCGAGCCGATCTCGCCCTGGAGCGGACCCGCGCCGAGCACGATCCCCACCGCCAGGGCGAGGAAGATCGAGACGATCGAGACGATGTGGTAGCGGAAGTCGATCACCCGAGCACTCCTCCGAGGGCGGTCCACAGGTCGTCGACCTTCGCGGCGAGGATCTGGAGCAGCGCGCGGCCACCGGTGGTGGACCACAGCGCCGCGCCGAGCGCGAAGACGGCGACGCACAACATGAGCACGATGCTCAGCGACGAGATGCGGGTGCGGTACAGACGGCTCACGCCCTTGGCGTCGACGAGCTTGCCGCCGACGCGCAGGCGCGTGAGGAACGTGCTGGCCATCCCGGAGCGGCCCTTGTCGAGGAACTCGACCAGGGTGACGTGGGTGCCGACGGCGACGATGAGCTCGGCGCCCTTGTCGTCGGCGAGGAGCATCGCGACGTCCTCGCTCGTGCCGGTGGCGGGGAAGACGACCGGGTCCACCCCGAGCGCGCGCACGCGCTCGACCCCGGGGGCGTTGCCGTCGCGGTAGGCGTGGACGACGATCTCGGCGCCGCTGGTCAGGGCGCTGTCGGAGACCGAGTCCATGTCCCCGACGATCATGTCGGGGGTGTGCCGGGCCTCGACGAGCGCGTCGGCGCCGCCGTCGACGCCGATGAGGACCGGCTTGTACTCGCGGATGTAGGACCTGAGCATCTCGAGGTCCTCCTTGTAGTGGTAGCCCCGCACGACGATGAGGACGTGGCGGCCGTCCAGGTCGGTGCGCACGTCCGGCACGCCGACGCCGTCGAAGAGGAGCTCGCGCTCCTTGCGCAGGTAGTCCATCGTGTTCTCGGCGAAGGCCTCGATCTCGGCCGACAGGCCGGCGCGCGCCTCCGTCATCGCCGCCTGGACGGCGTCGGAGGTCAGCAGCGTGCCGTCCCCGACCGCCCGGCCGTCGTCGAGGAGCAGGCGCCCCTCCTCGAGGCGCAGCGGCGTGCCGTCCTTGATGGTCATGACGTCCGGGCCGGCGGCGTCAAGCAGCGGGATGCCCGCCTCGACGAGGATCTCCGGGCCGAGGTTCGGGTAGCGCCCCGAGATCGAGGACGCGGCGTTGACGACGGCGACGGGGCGGCAGGCGACGAGCGCCTCGGCGCTGACCCGGTCGATGTCCTCGTGGTCGATGACGGCCACGTCGCCCGGCTTGAGCCGCTTCGTGAGGTTCTTCGTCCGCCGGTCGACGCGCGCGGGGCCGGAGCCCTCGGTGGGGTCCCGGTCGCGGCGGCTCGTGAGGCGGATGGACATCTGCACCATCGTGCCAGACGCGCTCAGGCGCGAGCGCGCGCCATCAGGTCGCGGGCGTGCTCGAGGGCGGCGTCGGTGCCGGAGCCCCCGAGCATCCGCGCGAGCTCGGCGACGCGGTCCTCCCCCTCGACGGCGTGGACCATGCTGCGGGTCACGTGCCCGTCGACGGACTTCTCGACGACGAGGTGCCGGTCGGCGTGCGCCGCGACCTGCGCGAGGTGGGTGACGACGACGACCTGGGCGTGCCGGGCCAGGGCGGCCAGCCGCGCCCCGACGTCGAGCGCCGCCCGGCCGCCCACCCCGGCGTCGACCTCGTCGAAGACGAAGGTCGGCACGGAGGTGCCGGCGTCGGCGGTCGCGACCTCGAGGGCGAGCATGACCCGCGAGAGCTCACCGCCCGAGGCTGCCTTGGTGACCGAGCGGGGCGTCGTGCCCGGCCCGGCGGCCAGGCGCACCTCGACGGAGTCGCGCCCGTCCGCGCCGAAGCGCCCGGAGTCCTCGACGGCGACGGTGACGGTGGCCGAGCCCATCGCGAGGTGGGCGAGCTCGGCGGTGATGCGGGTGCCGAGCGCCTCCGCGGCGGCGCGGCGGGCGGCGGAGAGCGCCTTGGCGGCGTCGGCGCGCCGGGCGGTCAGGTCCTCGAGCCGGGCCGCGAGCTCGTCGATGCGGTCGCCGGTGCCCTCGAGCTCGGCGACCCGGACGGCGGCGCGTCCGCCCCAGGCGATGACGTCGTCGACGCCGGGGCCGTAGAGGCGGGTCAGCTCGGTGAGGGCCGCGCGCCGCTGCTGCACCTGCTCGAGGCGGGCGGGGTCGACGTCGGCGTCGGCGAGGTAGGCCCCGAGGTCGGCGGCGACGTCGGCCGCGAGGTAGCGCAGCTCGTCGACGCGGGCACCGATCGCGGCGAGGGCCGGGTCGGCCGCCGACGCGTGGGCGATGCGGGCCGACGCCGCACCGAGCGCCTCGAGGACGGCCGGGGTCTCGAGGGCGGTCTCGCTCTCGCCGCTGAGGATCTCGTGGGCGGCGCCGGCGGCGTCGCGCAGCTCCTCGGCGTGACCGAGCCGCTCGGACTCGGCGCGCAGCTCGTCGTCCTCGCCCGGCTGCGGGTCGAGGGCCTCGATCCGCTCGAGCCCGACGCGCAGCGACTCCGCCTCGCGCGCCCGCTCCTCGGCCGCGGTCCGCAGCGCCGCGAGCTCGGCCTCGACGGCGACGAGCCCGGTGTGCGCCTCGCGGTAGGTGGCGAGGGCTCCGGCGACCGGGTCGCCGCCGAACGCGTCGAGGACCTCGCGGTGCTCGTCGGCCCGTCGGAGCCGCCACTGGTCGGCCTGCCCGTGGACGGCCACGAGGTGCTCGGCGAGGTCCCCGAGCACGCCGACCGGCGCGGCCCGCCCTCCGACGTGGGCACGGGAGCGGCCGTCGGCCTGGACGGTGCGGACGAGGACGAGGCCGTCGGCGACATCGGCGCCCGCCTCCGCGGCCCGCACCATCGCGGGGTGGGACTCGGGCAGGTCGACCACGCCCTCGACGACCGTCCGGTCGGTGCCGGACCGCACAAGCCCGGAGTCGCCGCGGCCGCCGAGGAGGAGGCCGAGCCCGGTGACGACCATCGTCTTGCCGGCGCCGGTCTCACCGGTCAGCACGGTGAGGCCGGGGTGCAGCGGCAGCACGGCGTCGTCGATGACACCGAGGTCGCGGATGCGGATCTCCTCGATCACCGGCCGGGGCCCTCGCTCGCCTGGCGCTGGCGGGCCGCGCCGCGCCAGCCGTGGACGGGCAGGGCGAACTTCTCGACGAGGCGATCGGTGAAGCTGCCCGTGTCGAGCCGCGCGAGGCGCACCGGCTGCTCGGAGCGCTGGACCTCGACCTGGGCCCCGGGTGGCAGCGAGACGGCGCGGCGGCCGTCACACCAGAGCACGGCGGAGGCGTCGGAGTCGGCGAGCAGCTGGACCGCGAGGTGCGAGCGGGGCCCGACGACGACGGGCCGGGCGAAGAGGGCGTGCGCGCTGATGGGGACGAGCAGCAGCGCCTCGACGTCGGGCCAGACGACCGGGCCGCCGGCCGAGAACGCGTACGCGGTGGAGCCGGTCGGGGTGGCGACGACCACCCCGTCGCAGCCCCACGTCGACAGCGGTCGCCCGTCGATCTCGACGGTCAGCTCGAGCATCCGCTCGCGGGCGGCCTTCTCGACGGAGACGTCGTTGAGGGCCCACGACGAGAAGACGGTCGCGCCGTCGCGGCGGACGGTGACCTCGAGGGTCAGTCGTTCCTCGACGGTGTAGTCGCGGGCGCAGATGCGCTCGACCGTGGCGTCGAGGTCGTCGCGCTCGGCCTCGGCGAGGAAGCCGACGTGGCCGAGGTTCACCCCGAGCAGCGGGACGCCGGAGCCGCGGGAGAGCTCGGCGCCGCGCAGGATCGTGCCGTCGCCCCCGAGGACGCAGACGAGCTCGCAGCCGATGTCCGGCTCGTCCTCCGCGATGGCACCGACGCCGTCGACGCGCGACAGCGGCGTGTCGACGAGGTCGGACTCCGGTGCGCAGACACCGATCCCGGCCGACAGCAGCCGGGTCGCGACGGCAGCCGCGAGCTCCTGCGCGTCGGCGCGGGACGCGTGCGTCACGAGGAGCACGCGTCGGGTCGCACCGGTCATCGTCAGCCTCCGCCCTGCTCGGTCAGCGCCCGCACGCTCGCGCGGACCTCCTCGAGGCTCATTGTGTCCGACGGGTCCGACCGCGCCCACAGGAGGTACTCGACGTTGCCCGTGCTGCCTGTGATCGGGCTCGGGGCGAGGGCCCGGGTGTGCAGGCCGACCCCGAGGAACGCGCCGTGGACCGCCTCGATCGCGACGGCCCGGTCGGCGGGCGAGGTGACGAGGCCGCCCCGCCCGAGCTTCGCCCGACCCACCTCGAACTGCGGCTTGACGAGGACGACGACGTCACCGTCCTCGGTCACGAGCCCGGCGAGCTCGGCGGCCACGAGCGTGAGCGAGATGAAGGAGAGGTCGGCGACGACGAGGTCCGCGCGGCCCCCGACGGCGTCCGCGGTGAGGCCGCGCACGCTCGTGCCCGACCGGTCCTCGACCCGGGGGTCGTCCGCGAGCTCCGCGACGAGCTGCCCGTGCCCGACGTCGAGCGCGACGACGTGTGCGGCGCCGTGCGCGAGGAGCACCTGGGTGAAGCCCCCGGTCGACGCCCCGACGTCGAGGCAGCGCCGTCCGTCGGCCGTCAGCCCGTGCGGGCCCCAGAGCGCGAGGGCCGCGAGCAGCTTGTGCGCCGCCCGCCCCACCCAGCGGGGGGCCGCGGCGTCGACCTCGAGCGCGGTCTCGGGCCCGACCGGGGTCGACGGCTTGCGGGCCGGCTCGCCGTCGACCCGCACGAGGCCGTCGGCGACGAGGTCCCGGGCCTCCCCGCGCGAGCGGGCCAGGCCGCGCCGGACGAGCTCGGCATCGAGTCGCGCGATGTCAGCCGCCCAGGTCGCCGAGGCGCTGGCGCAGCGTGCGCTGGACCTCCTCGCCGGCCGCGAGCCGGCCGTCGAGGTCGTCGGCCGGGACGGCTGCGAGGTCGCGCAGCGTCGCGTCGATGGCCGGGTCCCCGGTCTCGGGTGCCTCGGTCACCGGGGCAGGGGTCTGCTCGCTCACGCAGCGCCTCCCGTCGTCTTCTTCGCCGTCGACTTCTTGGCCGTCGACTTCTTCGCGGTGGACTTCTTCGCCGGGGCCGAGGACTTCGTGGCCGTCGACTTCGTCGCGGTGGACTTCTTCGCGGTGGACTTCTTCGCCGGGGCCGAGGACTTCGTGGCCGTCGACTTCTTCGCGGTCGTCTTCTTCGCCGGGGCCGACGTCTTCGTGGCCGTCGACTTCTTCGCGGTCGTCTTCTTCGCGGTCGTCTTCTTCGTCGGGGCCGACGTCTTCGTGGCCGTCGACTTCTTCGCGGTGGATTTCTTCGCAGTCGCCTTCGTGGTCGGGGCGGACGACGCCGGCTCGCTCGTGCGGCGGGTGCGCGGCGGTGCCGGGCGAGCCGGGCGGGACGACGTGACCGGCGGCGGAGCCAGGGCGGGCTCGGCCGTCTCGACGAGGCCCGCGCCCGGCAGGCCCGAGCGCATCCCCGCCGAGCGGGCCAGCTCGTCCACCCGGGCGGCGAGGCCGGCGACCGTGGCGGCGAGGCCCTGGACCTCCCCGAGCACCCGACCGAGGTCGACGCGCTCGACCGCGGACTCGACCTCGCGCTGCACGAGGCCGACCACCTGGGCACGGTTCTGCTCGGCCGCGGAGAGCAGGTCCCCGGCGAGCTTCTCGGCCTGCTTGGCGACCTTGGACTTCGAGCCCGCCGACCCGGCGAGCACGACGATCTCGTGGGCCGCCTCGACGGCGCGGGCGCGCGTCATCTCACCGAGCCCGGAGGCGAGCTCGACGTAGGCGCGGACGGAGCGCTTGGCCATGGGGTCCTCCTGCTGTCGTGCGGCGGGTCGGCCGCGGGGAGCCCCACGCTACCGGTCGGCCAACCGCTCCAGCAGGTGACGGGCCGCGTCGGCCAGGCCCTCGGCGCGGGAGGAGTCCCCGGCGTCGCGCGCCTCGTGCACCGCACGGACGGCGCCCGCCAGCGCCTCGAGGGAGCCCTCGCCGTCCCCCGGCGCGTCGTGCAGCCACCGCAGGTCCGGTGCCACCCAGGTCGGCCGACGCGAGGCGGGCGCCGCGAGCACGGCGTCGAGGTCGTCGACGCCGGTCAGCACGAGCAGCGACTCGGCCCCGGCGCTGACGGCGCCCTCGATGTCGGTGTCCAGGCGGTCGCCGACGGCGAGCACCTGCGCCGCCTCGAGCCCGAGGCGTCGCGCGGCGAGGAGGTACAGCGGCGGCCGGGGCTTGCCGGCGACGTCGTCCGGCTCGTGACCCACCGCGCGGGCGACGGCGCCGACGAGCGAGCCGTTGCCGGGGGCGACGCCCCGGTCGGTCGGCAGGGTGGCGTCGGTGTTGGTGGCCACCCACCGGGCACCGTCCTCGACGGCGTAGGCGGCCTCGGCGAGGTCGGCGGCGGTGACGTCCGGGCCGTAGCCCTGCACGACCGCGGCGACGGCGCCCTCGCCCTCTCCCACCCGGCGGACCGCGGTGAAGCCGGCCTCGCCGAGGGCGTCGGCGACCCCGGCGCCCCCGACGGCCAGCACACGGGCCCCGGGCGCGGTCCCCGCCTCGCCCAGGAGCCACGCAGCGGCCTGGCTGCTCGTCACCACGTCCTCGGGTGCGCAGTCCAGACCCAGGTCGCGCAGGTGCTGCGCCACGTCCGCGGGACGGCGGGAGGCGTTGTTCGTCGCGTAGACGACGGGACGGTCGAGCGCCGACAGCGCCTCGACCGCGTACGGCACGGCGCTGGGGCCTCGGTAGACCACGCCGTCGAGGTCGCAGACCAGCGCGCGGTAGCGCGCGGCCAGCGTGGTCACGCCGGGGGCTCCGGGGCCAGCTCCTCGTCGTCGCCGAAGTCCTCGAGGACGACGCCGTCCAGCTCCTCGAGGCGCTCGACGGCGTCGGTCTCGAGGTCGGTGTCGGCGTCGACGACCTTGTGGAACCACTCGCGCGCCTCGTCGGTGCGGCCGAGGGCCAGCAGCGTGTCGGCGTAGGCGTACTGCAGACGGTGCGCACCGGCCTTGCGGCCCTGCGTGAGCGCCGGCACCTGGAGCGCGAGGAGCGCCGCGTCGAGCTGCCCGAGGTCGCGCCGGATGCCCGAGACGACGATGGCCAGCTCCAGGCGCTCCGCGGCGGTCAACGTCTTGGCCTCGGGGGACGCCGCGAGCTCGAGCGCGCGGTCGTGCCGTCCGAGCCCCCGCTCGCAGTCGACCATGAGCGGCAGGAGGTGGGAGGACCCGCTGAGGCGGCGAACGGTGCGGAACTCGGTGAGCGCACGCGCGAAGTCGCCGGTCCGGTAGGCGACCATGCCGAGCGCCTCGCGAGCGGCGGGCACCCGGCCCGCCCGGCGGACCGCGGTCTCGGCGTGGGCCATCGCGGCATCGATCTCGTCGGCCTCGAGCATGACGGCGACCATGACGAGGTGCTTGGCGACGCCGTCGGCGTTCTCCTTCGAGAGGGTCCGCAGCTGCTGGTGGACGCTGCGGTCGATCTCCTTGCCGGTCACCTCGTCGGGGATGCGCGGCTCGGGCAGCCGCGGGCTCTTCGGCGCGAGCCGGCTGCCGCCACGCTCCTGCCCGTCGGCCGGGCGGGCGCCGCTGCCGGCACCCCGCCGGGCGTCGCCACCGGCGCTGCGCCGCGGAGCGCCAGCTCCACCACGCCCACCCTGTCCGCGCGGACCACCGCCCTGACCGCGTCCGCCACCGCTCCCGCCACGGCGGGGGCCGCCCTGGCCTCCGCTCGAGGGGCGGCGGTCGCTGCCGCCACGGTCGGAGCGGGACGCTCCCCCACGGCGCTGGTCGTCGTCGGACACCTGGTGGTCCTCTCGGTCGTCGGATGCCGGCAGGCGGCGCGCCAGTCTATCGGCGCCGCCGCGCGGCTTACGAGAATGTCTTCCGGGAGAAATTCTCCCGAGACAATGAGAAAGGGCCCACCAAGTGTGTTGGTGGGCCCTTTCTGGAATGGTTGTCCGGCTGCGTCCTACTCTCCCACACCGTCACCAGTGCAGTACCATCGGCGCTGAAGGGCTTAGCTTCCGGGTTCGGAA
>NZ_JAHHWP010000018.1:0-134551 GCF_018729305.1 Phycicoccus mangrovi
CCCGGCACCCGGGTCAGCTCCACCGCTCGACGACGGAACTCCGGTGGCTTGGCAGCAGGCATCCCAGACTCCTCTCCGAGACGATCATCGCCTCAGCTCAGGTGTCCGGAAAAGCGGGTCAGGCTCCGACCCTCCAGTACCGCACGCCGCGCCCGCTGCTCATCATCTCGACGACCCATCACCACACCTCCACTCCCCAAAGCACCACCGCCCCCTCCCCGTGGACACCCAGCGCCACCCAACCTTCGCCGACGCTCGCGGCCGAAGTGCCGACCACCAGAACCATCCGACGACCCCGATCCCCAAAACGCCATCCACTGCACACCTCATGCATTCCGGGTCGTACCCGCCAGCGCGGCGGCGTCCACCGGGCGCCGGCGAGGTGCCTTTGGGCGGTGTGACCATGAGCCTGCACAAGCTCACCGCGGGCACCGGGTACACGTACCTGACCCGGCAGGTCGCCGCGCACGACCGCGCTCCCACCGCACGGGCCTCGCTCGCCTCGTACTACACCGAGCGCGGCGAGACCCCAGGCCGGTGGGTGGGCTCCGGGCTGGCCGGGATCGACGGGCTGCAAGTCGGGGACGAGGTCACCGAGGAGCAGATGCGGGCCCTGTTCGGGGCCGGGCTGCATCCCCTGGCGGCGGAGCGTTCCACCCGCCTTGAGGGCCCCGACCTGACCGGTCCGGCCCTGCGCGCCGCCACCCGGCTCGGGACCCCCTACAAGGTCTACACCCACGACACCCCGCACTTCCTCGTCGAGGTCGCCCGCCGCGTCGAGGAGCACGCGGCGACGCTCGGACACCCGCGTGACTACCCGGTGGACGCCGACACCAAGGCCGCCATCCGCAGCGCCGTGGCAGCCGAGATGTTCGCCGCCGAGCACGGCCGAGTGCCCTCCGGCGCACGGGAGCTCGCCGCGGCGGTCGCCCGCTACTCACGCCCCCGCACGCGGGCGGTGGCCGGATTCGACCTCACCTTCTCCCCCGTCAAGTCGGTCTCCGCCCTCTGGGCGCTCGCACCACCGGACGTCGCGGCGCAGGTCGAACAGGCGCATCACGACGCCGTCCGCGACGCCCTGAACTACCTCGAAGAGCAGGCCGTCTTCACCCGGGAAGGGGCCGACGGCGTCCGGCAGGTCGAGACCACCGGGCTGGTCGCGGCCGCCTTCACGCACCGGGACTCACGCGCCGGCGACCCCGACCTGCACACCCATGTCGCCGTCGCCAACAAGGTGCAGGCCCGCGGGTCCGGGTCGTGGCTGGCCATCGACGGGCGGATCCTCTACAAGGCGCACGTCTCCGCGTCGGAGACCTACAACACTGCCCTCGAAGCCCACTTGCGGCGCCGGCTCGGTGTCCGCTTCGCCGCCCGTCCCGGCCCCGGCGCAGACACTCGCCCGGTGCGGGAGATCGTCGGCATCGACCCGGCCCTCCTGGCCCGGTGGTCCAGCCGCCGGCAGCTCATCGACACCCGCCGAGAGGCGCTCGCGACGACCTTCCAGCACGACCACGGCCGCCCCCCAACGACCGTCGAGGCGCTGCACCTCGCCCAGCAGGCAACCCTCGAGACCCGCGAGGACAAGCACCCGCCCTGCACGCTCGACGAGCAGCGCACCGCGTGGCGGCGAGAGGCTGACGCCGTCCTCGGGGAGCACCGGGTCGACGCGATGGTCCGGGCCGCGGTGGCCCGGGACCGTGGACGCGGCGCCCCGCCGCCGGACCGGGTCTGGGTCGAGCGGACCGGGAAGTCGGTCCTCAACGAGCTGCAGTCGCGACGCTCGACCTGGCAGGTCTGGCACGTGCGGGCCGAGGCCCAGCGGCAGGTCCGCGCCCTCCACCTCGATCCGCACCTCCTCCAGAGTGTCGTCTCGCTCGTGACCGACACCGCGCTCGCCTGCTCGGTACGCATCACGCCCGACAGTGACGGGATCCCAGAGCCTCAAGTCCTGCGCCGCACCGACGGCAGCAGCGTCTACGAGGTGGCCGGCGAGACCCTCTTCACCAGCTCGGCGATCCTTGCCGCCGAGGAGCGGATCATCACCGCAGCCGGGGTCGCAGACCGTCCCGTCTGCAGCGAGGAGGCGATCTCGCTGATCCTGCTGGAGCACGCCGCCAACGGCGCCGCCCTCAACCCAGGACAGGCGGCCCTGGTGCGGAGCATGGCCAACTCTGGCGCTCGCATCCAGCTCGCCCTCGCCCCGGCCGGCGCCGGGAAGACCACCGCCATGCGGGCCCTCACGTCGGCCTGGACCGAGGGCGGCGGCACCGTGCTGGGACTGGCCCCCTCCGCCGCCGCCGCGTCGGTCCTGCGCGAAAGCACGGGAGCCCCCACCGACACCCTCGCCAAGCTGGCGTGGTCGCTCACCCACGAGGCCGACCGCCCCGCGTGGGTCGAGAACATCGGCCCCAAGACCTTGGTCATCGTCGACGAGGCCGCGATGGCCGACACCCTCACCCTCGACACCGTCATCACCCACGTCCTCGAGCGCGGCGGTCAGGTCCGTCTGATCGGCGACACCCGCCAGCTTTCCGCCATCGGCGCCGGCGGCATCCTGCGCGACATCGCCGACGTCCACGGCGCTGTGCACCTGCATCAGCTCATGCGCTTCACCGACCCCGCCGAAGGCCTCGCCTCGCTCAGCCTGCGCGACGGACGCCCCGAGGCGCTCGGCTTCTACCTCGACCACCACCGCGTCCACGTGGGCGACACCGGCGCCATCACCGAGGCCGCGTTCCTCGCCTGGGCAACCGACCGCTCGGCGGGACGGGACAGCCTCATGCTCGCGCCCACCCGCGAGCTCGTTGCGGCCCTCAACGAGCGCGCGCAGACGCATCACCTCGGCAACGTCCCGCGCGCTGGGGGCATCCCCTTGGCCGACGGTGCCTACGGTCACGTCGGGGACGTCGTCATCACCCGACGCAACGCCCGACGCCTCGCCCTCTCCAGCACCGACTGGGTCAAGAACGGCGACCGCTGGAACATCGTGGCCATCGCGGACGACGGGTCAGTCACCGTCCGGCACATTCGTTCCCACCACCCGGTCACGCTGCCCCCGGCCTACGTCCACGACAGTGTCGAGCTTGGGTACGCCGCCACCACCCACGCCGCCCAAGGCCTCTCCGTAGACACCGTCCACGGCCTCGCCACCGGCACCGAGAGCCGCCAGCAGCTCTACACGCTCCTGACTCGGGGCGCCGACGCCAACCACCTCTACCTCCAGCTCGCCGGAGACGGAGACCCCCACAGCACCATCCGACCAGACGCCATCCACCCACCCACCGCCACCGAGGTCCTCGAGTCAATCCTCGCCCGCGACGACGCCCCCTGCTCCGCGACGACCCTGCGCCGTGTCGCCGCCACGCCCGAATCGCAACTCCACGCGGCCGTCACGCGATACACCGACGCCCTCCACGTCGCGGCCAGCCACCACCTCGGCCGGTCCGCGATAGCGCAGCTCGACCGTGACGCCGATCGGCTCGTCCCCGGAATCCTCGACGAGGCCGCCTGGCCCAGCCTGCGCTCCCATCTCACCCTGATGGCCGTGGTCGGCACCGCACCAGCTGACGCACTTGCCGAGGCCATCGGCCAGCGGGATCTCGACAGCGCCTCCGACCGGGCCGCCGTCCTCACCTGGCGCCTCGACGACTGGCGGCTGCGGCTGAGCGGTCCGGGACCCCTCCCCTGGCTCCCCCCGGTCCCGTCCGCCCTGGAGGCGGACGGCGACTGGGGTGGCTATCTATGTGCACGTGGTGACCTGGTCCGTGCCTTGGCAGCACTTGTCCAGGACGTGCCAGCAACGGGACCACCTCCAGACTGGTGGCCGGCGGGGACGCGCGTCGAGCCCGATCTCCTGCAAGCAATCACGCTGTGGCGTGCGGCTCAGGGCGTGCCCGAGCACGACCTCCGACCCACCGGACCACCCATGCCGGTCAAGGCGGCCGCCCTGTGGCAGAACACGCTCGAGGCCCGGCTCGGCACCCGCTCTCCCGCCTTGGCTGAATGGGGTGACTTGTTGCGGAGGCTGGCTCCCAGAGCCTGCGGGGACTCCTTCACCCCTTTGCTCGCCCAACGGCTTGCGGCGGTGCACCGCTTTGGCTTGGACACCCTCAGCTTGCTCACGACCGCTGTCCTCGCGCCCCTGCCTGACAACCACGCCGCCGCCGCTCTCTGGTGGCGGATCAGCCGCCACCTCTCGCCCTCCGTCGCCCACCATGTCGAGAACACCCTGCCCGTCAGCACCGACTGGACGCAGTGGCTGACACGCGTCACCCCGTCACCCGACGGTGAGCCCTTCATCTCCAGCCCCTGGTGGCCTTCCCTCCTCACGCTCCTCGACGAGGCCACCGCTCGCGGCACCCGCTCCGCCGAGCTCGAGCAGCTCTGTGCTGACGCCCAACTGGTCGAACCCGAGGTCGACCCTTGCCAAGCCCTGGTCTGGCGCCTCAGCCTGTTGTCCGATCCACCCCCCACCGACGACCGACCACGGCCAGAGGACTTCGCCGACGACGAGGCCGAGCGTGAGCACCCCGGCCAGACCCCTCGCGGCGACCCGGCCCCCGAGACGCCCTCCTTCGACGAGCTGCAGACCCGCCTGACGGCGGCCGTCCTGGTTCGCCGCGCGACGGAACCGCTCCCTCGCGACGACCACGAGATCGAGCAGATGGTTCGACAGGCCGCCGCGTGGGACGACGCGCCCTTCACCCGGGTCCGCGCCGCAGCGCTCAACGCCCAGGCGCGCGACTACTACGCCAGCCTCCTCAACACTGCCTGGGCCGGGCCGTACCTACGAGAGCGTCTCCGTCTAGAGACCCCACCGCCGGGCGCCGGCTACGCGCCACCCGGCTGGACGCATCTCACGCGACGCTTGACTGACCTGGGCGCTACTCCGGACGAGCTCATCGCCATCGGCCTCAGCTGCCGAACCCAGAGCGGCGGTCTCGTCGACCGGTTCCGCGACCGACTCATCTTCCCCGTCACCGACGACGGCGTCGTGCTCGGCTTCGTCGCGCGCCGTCACCCCGAGGCTGATCACCACCGCGGGCCGAAGTACCTCAACACGTCGAGCACAGTCTTGTTCGACAAGGGCTGTGTGCTTTACGGGATGGACCGGACTATCTCTCGAGCGGGAGCCATCCCCGTCGTGGTCGAAGGGCCTCTGGACGCGGAGGCGATCACCGCGGCAGGGGCAGGCCGCTACCGTGGCGTGGCTGTCATGGGAACGGCCCTCACGCCGACCCAGGCTCGTCTCATCGCCAGCCTGCACGCGAGCCCAGTCGTCGCGTTCGACCATGACGCTGCCGGCCGCGCAGCGACGGAGCGGACATTCTGGCTGCTCGCAGCGCGTGGCGCGATGCCACGAGAGGTGTCATTGCCTCAAGGAGCAGACCCGGCCTCTTTCGTTCACGACCAGGGACCAGTGGCTCTGGCCGAGCTCCTCTCGAGAAGCACCCCCATCGCCGACCGCCTCACCCATGAACTCCTCAACCGTGATGACCCAGCGGCTTGGGCTGCCGCGTGCCGCGTGATCACGGCTGACGACCCGGCGGTGTGGACCGAGCGGGCACAGCAAGCACACCGGCACGGCACGCTTCCCCCGATCGAGGTCCTCCGCTCGCTGGTCGAGGCGGCTGAGGCTTGGAATGATCAGATCGCATCCGGACGCCCGTGGACTCCGAACACCACCACGCAAAATTGGGCGCGGAGGGCCACCGCACGTCCACTTGGCCAGAGAGCCGAAACTTCAGCGACGGCGCCTCGGTGGCGATAGGACCGCGGCGTCAGAGCTGACGGGCACAGACGGCTGGTCTCCGGATGATCGTCGTGCTGCGCGCGGGGAACGTCACCCCTCCCCGCGGACAACGGCGTCGACAAGGCCGCGTCGGACGAGGTCGAGCACCACTGCGAGGTCAGCCGAGCAGGCGCCTCATGGTGGCGATCTCCTGCTGGGGCTTGGTGATGGCCTCGGCGAGGGCACGCACCTCGGCGTTTTTGGTGCTGCTGAGGACGCCCTGGGCCATGGTGAGGGCGCCCTGGTGGTGGGCGATCATCATCGTGAGCCACCGGCGGTCGAAGTTGATGCCGGTGGCGGTCCGACACTCCTCCCGGGCGCTAACCTTTGCGCATGCACGCAAACATCGAACCTCCGGTCTGGGGTGAGGACGTGGTCACCCTCGCCGTCGAGGTCCTGCGGATGCTCGCCGACCCCACCCGCCTGCAGCTGGCCGGGCTGCTGCTCGACGAGGAGCGCTCGGTCAGCGAGCTCGCCGAGGCCCTCGAGCGTCCGGTCCCCGCGGTCTCCCAGCACCTCGCCAAGCTGCGCATGGCCCGTCTGGTCACCTCGCGTCGGCAGGGCCAGACCGTGCTCTACCGGGTCGAGAACGGTCACGTGCGCCAGCTCGTCGTCGACACCGTCGGGCACGTCGAGCACCTGCTCGAGAACGTGCCCGCCCACCACCGCAGCGAGGGAGGAGCGCGATGAGCCACACCACGCGCACCGTCGCCGCCGGCCACGGCCACGACCACGACCACGACCACGGTGGCTCGCCGGTGGGCCGGCTGCGGCACGCCGTCTCCGAGCTGCTCGGGGGTCACTCGCACGACGCGGCCGACCGCATCGACGACGCGGTGCAGGGCACCACCGCCGGCCGTCGGGCCCTGTGGGTCAGCCTCGCCGGCCTCCTCGTCACCGCGGCGCTGCAGGGCGTCGTGGTCGCCTGGTCGGGGTCGGTGGCGCTGCTCGGTGACACCCTGCACAACCTCGTCGACGCCGGCACCGCCGTCCCCCTGCTGTTCGCCTTCGCCCTCGCCGCCCGCGGCCGTTCGGACCGGATGACCCACGGGTGGGGTCGCGCCGAGGACCTCGCCGGCCTCGTGGTCGTCGTGATGATCGCCCTGTCCGGCGTCCTCGTCGCGTGGGAGAGCATCACGCGGTTGCTCGACCCGCGTCCCGTCGACCACCTCTGGGCCGTCGCCGCCGCGTCGGTCGTCGGCTTCGTCGGCAACGAGTGGGTCGCGCGCTACCGCATCCGCATCGGACGTCAGATCGGGTCCGCGGCCCTGGTCGCCGACGGCCTGCACGCGCGCACCGACGGCTTCACCTCGCTCGCGGTGCTCGTCGGCGCCGGCGGCGTCGCCGCGGGCTGGGACTGGGCCGACCCGGTCGTCGGCCTGCTCATCACCGCCGCCATCGTCGGCGTGCTGCGCTCGGCCGCCCGGTCCGTCGGCGCCCGGCTCGTCGACGCCGTCGACCCGGACCTCGCCCGCCGCGCTCGCGTCTCCGCCGCGGGCGTCGACGAGGTCCACGGCGTGGACGACGTCCGGCTGCGCTGGTCGGGGCACGCCCTCCTCGTCGACGCCTCGGTGACCGTGGACGCCACGACACGGCTCGACGTGGCCGACGCCGTCGCCGCCCACGTCGAGGAGCACCTGCGGGCCGACCTGCCCCACGTCGGTGCGGTCATGGTCCGGGTGCGCGGACAGGCGTCCCCAGCCCTCTGAGGCATGGTCCGCTCCTGGCGCTACGACGCCGTCGCCCGCCCGCCCTCGAAGGGGGCGGTTGCTGATGCCGAGCTGACCGCCACGATCCAGCGGGTGCACCTTGACTCTCGCGGCTCGTACGGCGCCCTGAGGGCGCACGCAAGGTGCGCCCGGGGCTCGGCCTCGCATGCGGCCCAAGTGCGTGGCCGGCTGATGCGTCAGGCCGGACTGGTCGGGGTGTGTCATGGCTGCACGCGTGGGCACCGCCCGGTACCGGCCACGCACGGGGACCTAGTGCAGCCGGTGTTTACGGCGGGTGGCCCAGATCGGGTGTGGTTCACCGACGTCACCCAGCACAGAGCGAGCGACGGGTGGGTGTACTGCTGCGCGGTGATCGACGCCCGTAGCCGGCGGGTCGGGAGCTGGTCGATCCCCGACAACACTCGCGCCGAGCTGGTCGTTGGCTCCTTGGAGGTGGCCGACTGGCAACGCTGGCCCGCGCCGGGCACGATCCTGCACGCCGACCGCGGATCCCGGCACGCCTCGTGGTTTTCGACCATCGCCAGCGCGACGCCGGCCTCCTCGGGTCGATGTGCAGGGCCGCCTCCAGAGTGGACAGCGCCCTGATCGAGTCGCTCTGGTCCACCACGCACCGCGAGCTCCTCGACCGCCGCGACTGGCCCTCACGGGTCGAACTTGCTGCCGCGATCTGCGGTTGGCCTGATGCAACGCCACTGACGACACTCTCGCTCGGCTACTGGTCCTCGCACGGGTACGAAGCCGTTGATACCACCGCCATCACCGCACCATGGTCACCGGGCCGAATTTGTCCGGGCACCATGAACAGGCTCCGGCCCGGGCGCGTTGACTCAGACGCCCCTAGGCTCCCCTGTGACTGCGGCGAGGGGCGAGCCAGGCACCCTTTTCCCGCCGATGTCACGAGCCGTGACGTGATGTTCAGTTCCATGAGCGTTGCCCGCGTCTCACCGATCATTGATCCATCTCGGGCGGCGTTGGCACGAACAGGGTGAACCGCGTGGGGGCTCGGTCCGACAGCACGAGACGCGCCTGGGCGGCCGACGCCATGGTCCGTGCCATCGAGAGGCCCACGCCGGATCCGGACCCCGTCGTGACCCCCCGCTCAAAGGGATCGCGCACGGCCACGTCCACCTCCCCCTCGTCGAGGACGTCCACGGCGAGCGCCCCGGCGACAGCGCGGGCGACGAGGCGCACCCGGCCGCGTCCGTGCGTGAGGGCGTTCTCGAGCAGCACGTCGACGACGTGGCCCACCGTCCGACCGGCGACCGGGACGGCGGCGACGTCGTCCGCGACCTCGGACTCGAGCCGTCGGCCGCGCTCGGCGAGGGGACCACGCCAGCGGTCCTCGGCGGCGGCGACCACCGCGCCTAGGGGCTCCGTCGGCGCGGCCGGGCCGGCCGTCGAGGCACCTGCCCGTGCGGCGTGGAGGACGTCGGCGACGGTGTCCTGCAGATGGGCGATGTCGGCTCGTGACTGCCGGACCCACTCACGGGTGACGGTTCCGGGGTCGGCCTCGGCGGCCTCGAGCCGCAGACCCAGTCGGGCCAGTGGGGTCCGCAACTGGTGGGAGGCGTCGGCGCTGAACCGACGCTCCCGATCGAGGACCTCGCTCAACGCGTCGACCATCGTGTTCTGGGCCGTGGCCAGCCCGTCGAGCTCGAGGACGTCGCTCCGCCGGGCCCGGACTCCGAGGTCGCCCTCTCCGATCCGGACGGCCGTGGCGGTGAGCTCCTCGAGGGGACGGACGAGCCGGCGCGACTGCCGCCGGGCGACCGCGACCCCGACCGTCAGGGCGAGCACCGCACCGGCCGTGAGCAGGCCCCAGGCGAGGGCCACCTGACGCCACACCTCCCCCCTCGACTCGCTCGCCTCCACGACGGCGACCACGCGCTCGTCACTGACGACAGGGACCGCGGCGACGACGCGGTCACCCTCCGGACCTCGGGTCGGGGTGCCGCGCAGCGCGGCGGTCACAGCGGTCCCGCCGCTCGTGGGGCCGTCCCCCGCGGTCCGCCGCCCGTCGGTCCCGTACACGGCGAGGGTCGTTACCTCGTCGGTCGGCGGCAGCTCGACCGGGTCGGTGGGGTCGGAGGTCACGGCCCGGGTGGCGGCGAGCGCCGTGACCTGCAGCTCTGCGAGCTCGCGCTCGAGGAGCAGTGACCGGCTGACAACCGCCAAGGGCACCGCGAAGAGGGTCATCGCGACGACCGCCGCGACGACGGCGACCCTCGTGACGCGTCTGCGCATGGCGCCCATCCTCGCGCGTCCGGGCCTTCCGAGCCCCCTCGTCCACGCCGTCCGCGAGGTTTTGCCGTCCTCTAACCCGCCTCGGAGGTTCGCTTCACCGAGCCCTCTCTAGCGTCGAGAACACGCCCGGCACAAGGGAACCCACCGACCGAGGAGAGCAGTCGTGAACACCCCCCTCCCCCGCACCACCACCCGCCGCCGCCTCGCCGCAGGACTCTCGATCCTCGCCCTCGGCACGGCCGTCCTCGCCGGTTGCGGCGCCGGCTCGTCCGCCGGCGCCTCCGGCGGGTCCGGGTCGGGCGGATCCGCCTCCGGCCCCGACCCCGTCGCGACGGAGGTGAACCCCCCCGGCGACATCCCGGACAACCAAGCCTTCGTGGCCTACCAGGTCCCGGGCTCGTCGGTGAGCGTCAAGGTCCCCGAGGGCTGGTCGCAGTCCGGGTCCGGGCAGGACACGACCTTCACCGACAAGCTCAACAGCGTCGAGATCGCCGTGTCCTCGGCCGCGTCCGCGCCGACGGTCGACTCGGTCAAGTCCTCCGACGTCGCGTCCCTGAAGTCCTCCACGTCCAACTTCGAGCTCCGGAAGGTCGAGACCGTCACGCGCAAGGCCGGCGACGCCGTGCTCCTCACCTACAAAGCCGACTCCAAGCCCGACTTAGTGACGAACAAGGTCGTGCGGGACGCCGTCGAGCGGTACACGTTCTACCGGAACGGCACCCGCGTCGACCTGACCCTCAGCGGGCCGGAGAACGCCGACAACGTCGACCCGTGGCGTATCGTCAGCGACTCGGTGACGCTGTGATGACCGCGGTCGCCACGCCGGCCCGTCCGGCCGACCCCGAGACCGCGGGTCCGGCCCTACGCGCCGACCACCTCTACCGGTTCTACCGGGCCGGCGAGGAGGAGACCCTGGCGCTTCAGGGCGTCACCTTCGAGGTCGCCGCTGGCGAGGTCGTCGCCGTCGTCGGCCCCTCCGGGTCCGGCAAGTCGACCCTCCTCGCCTGCCTCGCCGGTCTCGACGACCCGTCGGGAGGCACCGTCTCGGTCGCCGGGACCCGGATGAGCCACCGCCCCGAGCACGAACGGGCCGCCCTGCGCGCCGACCGGGTCGGAGTGCTTCTGCAGTCCGGCAACCTCGTGCCGCACCTCACCGTAACCGGCAACATCGAGCTCGCCCAGGCGGCCGCCTCCCCCGGACGCGACCTGCCCACAATCGCCGATCTCGTGGGGTCCGTCGGGCTCCAGGGCCGAGCGGGGGCACTACCGCGCGAGCTCTCCGGAGGCGAACAGGCCCGGGCGGGCCTCGCCGTGGCCCTCGCGAACGCGCCGGCTGCCCTCCTCGCCGATGAGCCGACGGGCGAGCTCGACGGCACCACCGAGGAGCGCGTCCTCGCCCTGCTCCGCCGCACCGCGGACGACGGCACCGCGGTCCTGCTCGTGACCCACAGCGAGGCCGCCGCGCACCTCGCCGACCGGGTCGTCACGCTCGAGGACGGGCGGGTGGCGTCATGACCCTGCCCGCCGCCCCCGCCCGTCCTCGTCCCACCGACTCCCTCGCGGTGGCCCGCTGCCGCGACGCCGCCCGCACCTACGGTCGCGGCCCGTCCGCCGTCGTCGCCGTCCACGGCGCAACCGCGGACCTGGACCCCGGAGACCGGGTCGCCCTCGTCGGCCCGTCCGGCTCCGGGAAGTCGACCCTCCTGCACCTCCTGGCCGGGCTGGAGCGCCCGACCTCGGGAACCGTGGAGTGGCCGGCGCTCGAGGCCCGGGACGGACAGCCGGATACGCCGTCAGTCCCGGGTGTGGCCGTCGTCTTCCAGGGGCCGAGCCTCGTCCCGACACTCGACGTCCTGGAGAACGTCCTCGTCCCGCTCCAGCTCAACGGCGTGCCCGACGCGCTGGCCGTTGAGCGCGCCCGGGCCGCCCTCGACGCCGTCGACGTGGGTGACCTCGCCGCGCGGCTGCCCGAGGAGCTGTCCGGCGGCCAGGCCCAGCGCGTCGCCGTCGCCCGAGCGCTCGCCACCGAGCCGCGGGCAATCCTCGCCGACGAGCCGACCGGCCAGCTCGACGCGAGCACCGGCCGCCACGTCGTCGACGCCCTCCTCGCCGCCGCTGACCGGGCCGGTGCAGCCCTGCTCGTCACCACCCACGACCATCGCGTCGCCGACCGATTCCGGACCCGCTGGGTCATGGAGGAGGGCCGACTGCGCACCGACCCCACGACGGGAGCCACCCGATGAGACGCCGCCTCTCCTTCCTCTGGCTCGGCGGGCTCGTCCGCCACCGCGCCCTGCTCCTCGCGGCCACCGCGAGCGGGATCGCTCTCGCCGTCTCACTCGTCACCGTGCTCGGCGCGTTCCTCACGACCTCGCAGGCCACGATGACGCAGCGGGCCCGCGCCAGCGTGGCCGCCGACTGGCAGGTCGAGGTCCAGCGGGGCGGCGACGCCGCCGCCGTGCACGAACAGCTCGTGCACACCCCCGGCGACGCCGCGGTCTCGGCCGTCCACCTCGGCCAGAGCACCGGGTTCGGGTCGACGACCGGGGGGTCATCGCAGACGACCGGCCCCGGCGTCGTCCTCGGGCTTGGACCCGACTACCGGTCCACCTTCCCCGACCAGGTCCGGCAGCTGGCCGGCAGCCCGTACGGTGTCCAGCTCGCCCAGCAGACCGCAGCGAACCTCAAGGTCGCACCCGGCGACACCGTGAGCATCGGGATCCAGGGCGGGAAGCCGGTCACCGTGACGGTCGCGGGGGTCGTCGACCTGCCGCAGGCCAACTCGCTCTTCCAGCGGGTCGGCGCGCCCCCGCAGTCCCAGCCCGTGGCACCACCGGACAACGTTCTGCTCCTGCCCGACGCCCGGTTCTCGCAGGTCTTCGGACCCGTCCCGGGCCAGGTGACCACCCAGTTCCACGTCCGCCGCGACGCGCCGCTGCCGAACGACCCCGCGGGGGCGTACACCAAGGACTCCGGTGCGGCCCGCAACGTCGAGGCGGCCTCCGCCGGCGCCGCGCTCGTCGGCGACAACCTCGGCGCGGCGCTCGACGGCGCCCGCGGGGACGCCGCCTACGCCCGGATGCTCTTCCTCTTCCTCGGCCTGCCCGGGGTGCTCCTCTCGGCGATGCTCACCGTCGCCGTCGTCGGGGCGGGCGCCGCCCGCCGTCGCTCCGAGCAGGCACTCCTGCGGACCCGCGGCGTCGCCCAGCGGGCCGTCGTCCGGCTCGCCGCCGCCGAGACGGCGCTCGTCGCCGTCGCCGGGAGCGCGGTCGGGATCCTCGGGGCGACCGTCCTGTCACGGACGGCCCTCGGGGCCGCCGTCACCGGGAGCGCCGGCACCCTCGCCGTCTGGGCCGGGGTCGCCACCGTCGTCGGGCTGCTCATCGCGGTCGGCTCGACCCTCGTGCCCGTGTGGCGCGACCTCCGGTCCGGCCGGGTCCTCGAGACCCGCCGCGAGTCACCGGCCGTCGGGTCCGTGCGGCTGCCCTGGTGGCTCCGTTCCGGGCTCGACGTCATCCTCCTCGTCCTGGCGGGCGTCGTCTTCTGGGCCTCGTCCGGCAACAACTACAGCCTCGTCCTCGCCCCCGAGGGCGTGCCGACCATCTCGGTGTCGTACTGGGCCTTCCTCGGCCCGGCGCTGCTCTGGCTCGGCGCCGCCGGCCTGCTCACCCGGGTCGTCCTGCTCGGTCTCCGGCACGGCCGGCCCGTCCTGGAGCGCGCCCTGCGTCCGGTCTCCGGGCGGCTCGCGGCCGCCGGCTCGGCGAGCATGTCGCGGCGCCGTCCGGCCCTCGCCCGGGCCGTCGTCCTCCTCGCCCTCGCCCTGTCGTTCGCCGCGTCGACCGCGACGTTCAACGCGACGTACGCGCAGCAGGCGGAGGTCGACGCCCTCCTGACGAACGGGGCCGACGTGACGGTCACGCTGCCCGCCGGTGCGAAGGCCGCGCCGGGCCTGGACGGCGAGCTCGCCGCGATCCCCGGGGTGAAGACGGTCGAGGGCATGCAGCACCGGTTCGCCTACGTCGGCGCCGACCTGCAGGACCTCTACGGGGTCCACCCGGACTCGATCGCGTCGGTGACCGCGCTGCAGGACGCCTACTTCACCGGCGGTACCGCGGCCGAGGTGCTGCACCGGATCCAGTCCCAGCCGGACTCGATCGTCGTCAGCGCCGAGACCGTCAAGGACTACCAGCTGCATCTCGGGGACACCCTCAAGCTGCGGCTGCCCGACCCGAACGGTGGCGCGGCCAAGACGGTGCCCTTCCGGTACGCCGGCATCGTCAACGAGTTCCCGACGGCGCCGAAGGACAGCTTTTTCGTCGCCAACGCCGACTACGTCGCGAAGGCGACGGGCAACGCCTCGGTCAACACCTACCTCGTCGACACCGGCGGGTCGAACCAGCAGGCGGTCGCGGCGCAGGCGAAGGGCCTCGTCGGGACGGACGCCACCGTCACCGACATCACCCAGGCCCGCGGCCAGGTCGGGTCCAGCCTCACCTCGGTGAGCCTCGACGGCCTGACCCGGATCGAGCTGGCCTACGCGATCGTCCTGTCCGTCGCGGCCGGCGCGCTCGTCCTCGGCCTCGGCATCGCCGAACGCCGCCGCAGCTTCGCAATCCTCTCCGTCCTCGGGGCGAAGCGGCGCCAGCTGTCCGGGCTCGTCGCCGGCGAGGGCGCGTTCCTCGTCACCGCCGGGATCCTCGGTGGTGGCGCCATCGGGGCGGGCCTGTCGGCGATGCTCGTCAAGGTCCTCACCGGGGTCTTCGACCCGCCGCCCTCGAGCGTGGCCGTCCCCGGCCTCTACCTCATCGGAACCGCCCTCGCGGTCACAGCTGCCGTCGCCGCCGTGGCCGGGGTCGGCGCCCGCGGCACGACCCGCCGACCGGCGGTCGAGGAGCTGAGGGAGCTGTGACCGCCACGCTGCCCGAGGGGCTTTCCTACCCTGGAGGCATGGTGCCCATGTACAACGACGACTGCCCCGACGTCCTCATCGTCGAGGACGACGAGGAGATCGGCCGCCAGGTCACCGACGGCCTGCGGGCCGCCGGCCACCCGACCCGGTGGAGCCGGACCGGACACGGCGGCATCGAGGAGGCCCGGCGGCGGCCGCCTCGGGTCGTCCTCCTCGACCTCGGCCTCCCCGACATCGACGGTGTCGACGTCGCCCGCCGGCTGCGGGCCGAGCACCCTGCGATGCTCGTCGTCGTCCTCACCGCCCGCAGCGACGACATGGACGTCGTCATCGGGCTCGACGCCGGCGCCGACGACTACCTCACGAAGCCGTTCTCGATGACGGTCCTGCTGGCCCGGTTGCGAGCGCACCTGCGCTCGCAACCGGCGCCCGCCGCCACGGCCGGGGCCAAACTGACGGTCGGACCCTTGCGAGTCGACGCGGCCGCCCGTCGCTGCGCCCTCGGCGACGTTGAGGTCGAGCTCCGCGCCAAGGAGCTCGACCTTCTCATCGCCCTCGCCTCGCGCGCCGGGTCCGCCGTCTCCCGCGAGAACCTCATGGCCGAGGTCTGGGACGAGAACTGGTTCGGATCCACGAAAACGCTCGACGTGACGATGGCAGCCCTCCGTCAGCGCCTCACGGCCGCCGCGGTTGCGGCCCGGGTGGCAGCGCCAGCAATCACGACCCTTCGCGGGCACGGGTACCGGCTCGAGCAGGCGGAAGTGCCAGAGGCGCTTCGGCTGGAGCGCTCGCCCATCACGGGCATGAGCGATCCCGGCTCGACGTCGATCTAGCCGGTCCCGGCGGTGACACCTCTCGGGCACTTGCCTGGACGACGCAAGCTCAGGTCTGCGGCACGCTCTTGCGCCCTGAGGCCACCCCAGACCCCCTCGTCGATGTCATGGTCGAGGGCGTAGTCGAGGCAATCCCGCCACACGGGGCACCCGAAGCACACTGCCTTGGCACGCTGGATGGCCGACGCCCGGTCACGGGATCGACCCTGCGGATGAAAGATCGCGGGGTCGTGCCCGGTGCACGCCGCCCGCTCCGCCCAGTGCAGCGGGTCTGGTCGGGATGCCGTGGGATCGAGAGCCCGCGGTGGTGACGCGGCACCGCCACGGGGCGCCGGCGCGTTCCCTCGCGGCGGGTCGGAGGGTCCCCACGGCGAGCCGTCGGACCTCGGTGGTGACGCGTGCAAGGCGCTCGGCCTCCCTTCGACTCCGGGGCTTCTGATGCGCTCATCGTGACCCGCGGAGGCTGAACAGGACCTGAGGGGCCGCCTGCTGCGGCGCTCACTGGCCCGGACGCATGTCCTCGCCCTCTGCGCCGGGAGGCTCGGGGCCGCCGGTGACGCGGTCGAGCACGTGGTGGAAGCGACGGACGTAGCGGTGGTCGAACCGGGCGGCCCGCTCTCTCGCGCGATCGGTCCGCGCCTGTGGGTACCGACCGGCCCACCACGAACCGGGTCGAGCGAGCCGGATCGCACCAATGACGGCGACAGGCGGAAGAAACACCCCGACCAGCGCGGTGCGGTACTTGCCCTTGGCGGCACAGACGAGCACCGCCGCCGTGGTGACGGCCACCAGGACCGACCCGGACCACCGCACCGTGAACTCGGTGTCATCGAGAGCGTCGACACCGAGTGGGTTGAGCCCTACCAGCAGCGCGAGCAGGCACACCACGGCAAGCCCGACCACGTGCGCCGAGGTCCGTCCCTGCTGCGTCCAGTACACGTCGTCGAGGTGGAGGATGTCCGCGAACTCGTCGAGGACCAGGCTCGACCCGGATCCGATGAGCGCAGCGGACACGAGGATCAGGCCGGGGTCCAGCGGGACCAGGGCCATGATCGCTCCGCTGATGAGGAGGCCGAGACCGGGCACGGCGTGGTGGACGTGAAGGCCCTCGGCGGTGACGGCGTTGCGCAACGAGCCGCGGCCGCTGCGGATGAGTCGGGTCAGGACGCGCACGAGGAGGTAGGTGGTGACGAAGGCGGCGAGACAGACCAGAAGTGGGAGCTTCCCGGGGATCAGAATGACCTCCCTCCACCAGTTGCTCACGAGGGGCCGCCCCTCGTCCCGGGCGCGGCGGGCCGGTCGAGTGCGCCCGAGCCAAGGGCGGTGTCGAGCACGGCGCGGGCCAGGAGGTCGTGCCCATCGGCGTCCGGGTGGTCCCCATCGTCCTGAAGGTCATCGGTCGGGTCTCGAGTGCCGTCAGGGCCGTCGAAGACGCCTCTTGTGTCCACGTACAGCGCCGCGTGGCGCCGGGCGACCCCGGAGATGACCGCGTCCACCGCCTCCGTCAGTCTGGCGCTGGCCGCGGTGAAGCCCGGTCCGCGCGCTGCCGCGACGGCTCCGTCGACGGAGACGTTCCAGTAGCCGATCAGGAGCACCAAGGGGTGTCGAGGAGACGCCATGGCCATCTGGGTGACCTGGTCCAGGTTCGCGCTCAACCGCTCGAGGTCGGCGCCCCAGCAGTCCTGCACCGCTGCCCGCTGGCACGACGGTGCGTCGAGCAGGTCGAGGTCGACGTCGTTCGCCCCGACCTGGACCAGCACGACATCGCTCGCGGCGAGATCCACGGCTGCCGAGTCGAGGACCGCGGCGACGACGTCCTCGCTGGTTGCGCCAGCGGCTGCGTCGTTGCGCACCGCCACCGCGCGGGAGGTGCGGGCCGCGAGGAGGTCGGCGAAGGTCTGAACGTAACCGGCGCAGTCGCAGCCGTAGCCGCTGGGAACGGAGTCACCGAGGGCCGTGACGGTCAACCGTGACGAGGCGGGAGCGCCGGCCGGGACCGTCGAGGCAGGCGCGCACCCGGCCGCCAGGGACGCGGCCGCGAGGACGAGCAACGGTCCGCGCCGCCGCGGCACTCGCGCGCTCTCAGGCATGGAATCCCGGCAGCGTCGCACCGAGCCAGGACATCGCCTGCGGGATGAGCGGCTGCCAGACCGCGTTGCGGTGGCCGCCACGGGGGAGCACTGCGGCCGTGACGTGGGTCGGGGGTCGCGCGGCGGCGAGGAACTGTGCCGAGCTGGGGTAGGAGAGCCGGTCCTCGCGGGAGGTCGCCATCCAGATGGAGACGGCCGCCGGCGTGCGCTTCGCGGCAGCGACGAGGTCGTAACCGCGCAGGTCGACCCCGGCCGGTGGAGCCGCCGAGCCGAAGTCGGGCCGGAAGTAGCCCTGGAGGACGATGGCGGCGCCGAAGACGTCCGGGTGTCGCATGGCGGCGGAGGCGGCGCACCACCCACCGAAGGAGTACCCCACTGCGGCCCAGGAACCGCGGTCGGTTCGCACCGGGAAGTGCTGAAGCACCCACCGGGGAAGGTCGCGGGTCAGCCAGGTCTCCACGTTGGGCGTCCCCGTGGCGGTGTCGACACACTCGGTGTCGAGCCCGCGAGGGACGTTGATCTGAGGGATGACGAGGATGCTGGGTGCCAGCAGCCGGCGCGAGGTGGCCTGGTCCTGTGCGTCCCCAAGGCCAGCGTTGAGGTAGGACTGCGGGCTGGAGGGGTAGCCGTGGAGACCGAGGACGACTGGGTACCTGCGGGGGGAGGCCGGGTCGTAGCCGACCGGCAGCTGCACGAGGACCTCGGCCGCTCCGGGCTGGGAGGGGGAGGTGACGCTGTAGCGCTGCAGCCGCTGACCGGGTCGCGGGAGCGGTGGTGGGATGGCGGTCGAGGCGCTGACGCCGAGGCCCGGTCCGCTCACAGGCCCGGCCAGCGCCGCCTTCGCGGTACCGACCGAGATGGTCTTGGCCGGCGCCGTCCCTCCGAAGAGGTCGGCCCAGGAGGTGTAGAACAGGAAGTGGTTGTTAAGGATCGTGCCGGTCAGGGCAAGAGTCAGGAATGCCACTAGCAGGGTCCGCACCGCTCGGACCGCGATCCGTTCGCCTGTGGTGGCGAGCGCGGGCCTGTCCAGCACTGACAGGACGGCTACGGCGAGCAGCAGCACGCCCAGGATCGTGGGCAGCGCGGGGCCGGTCAGGGACATCACTGCTCCTGGGTCTCGAGGGCGCGGCTCGCGGACGGCCGGACGAGGGGGAAGGCGAGCACAGAACGGATGGGCGTGTTGGTCAGCAACATCACGAGTCGGTCCATGCCGATGCCGAGACCGCCGGCGGGTGGCATGCCGAGTTCGAGGGCGTGCAGGAAGTCGGTGTCGAGCTGCATGGCCTCGGGGTCACCGGCGGCGGCGCGCCGCGACTGCTCGGTGAGCCTCTCCCGCTGGTCGACCGGGTCGGTGAGCTCGCTGTAGGCGGTGGCGACCTCCATCCCGGCGATGACCAGGTCCCAACGCTCGACCAGCCCCGGGGTCTGACGGTGCGGCCTGGTCAGCGGCGAGGTCTCCTGCGGGAAGTCGACGAAGAACGTGGGTGTGGTGGTGACCGGCTCGACAAGGTCGGCGTAGAGGTCCTCGATCATGGCGCCGGCCCCCGCGGCGGGTGCGAGCTCGATCCCGTGCAGCGCGCCCAGCCGACGAAGCTCCGCAGTCGGGGTGCTCAGGTCCACCGGCGCATCGAGGGCGGAGCTGACGGCTTCGAGGACGGGCACGACCGCCCAAGGGCCCGAGACGTCCATGAGGTTAACCCCGTCCAGGCCCCGTCGCAGCTGCCCGGGCTCGGGGCGGGGGATGACCTCGGCCCCGTGTACCGCGGTCGCCGCCTGCCGGACGAGGCGCTCGGTGAGCAGACGCATCTCGGTGTAGTCCGCGTGGGGGCGGTATGCCTCCAAAGCGGTGAACTCCGGGTTGTGGGTGGCGTCGGCTCCCTCGTTGCGGAAGTTCCGGCCGATCTCGAACACCGGGCCCATCCCGCCGACCAGGAGCCGCTTGAGGTACAGCTCGGGCGCGATCCGCAGGGAGAGCTCCATCCCGTAGGCGTTGCTCCACGTTTGAAAGGGCCGGGCGCTGGCGCCCCCGTGGACGGCCTGCAGGATCGGGGTGTCGACCTCAAGGTACCCCTCCGCCAGCAGACAGCCGCGCACGGCGCCCACCACGGCAGAACGTTGCCGCAGGAGAACCTGCTGCTCTGGATGGACCAGCAGGTCGGCGGAACGGTCCCGCACCCGCGCCTGTGGGGCATCCAGGCCGGTGAACGAGACAGGGCGCAGCGCCTTGGCCTCCGTGCGCCACTGCCCGGCGATGATGGAGCGGGTCCCGGTGCGCGACAGCCCGAGGGCTCCCCTGACCCGGACCAGGTCACCGACGTCGACAAGGGTCCGGAAGGCCCGACGAGAGGGCGGCCCGACGTGATCGTCGTCGAGCAGGACCTGGGCCCGCGCACCGCCGTCGGTCACCGTGGCGAACACCACTGCGCCGTGGTCCCGGATCGACTCGACCCGGGCGACCACCTCCACCGCCCGTCCGTCGGCCCACGCCAGGCCGAGCCCGGCCACAGTGTCCGATGGCTCACCCACTCCCACGGGGAACGGGTCGAGTCCGGCAGAACGCATCGCCGTCATCGCCGCGCGCCGGTTGCGTTCCTGTTGGCTGAGGCGCCGCCGGCCCGCGTCGGTGCCCGGCAGCACCTCCATCTCACGCACTCGGGCGAGGTGCTCGGCATCGAGAGGCCCGCTGCTCGGGGCGTTCCGCCAGGTCGGCACGAACCCTTCGGCGACCCCGCCGGCGAGCAGCACCTGGGGGAGAGCAGCGGGCTCGTCGTAGCAGTAGAAGCGAGGCACCCACGCCGGGTCGAACCGTCGGTTGAAGCGGTACAGCCGCTCCAGCTGCCAGAACCGGTCGAGCCGCGCGAGCAGCCAGGCCAGGCCGCGCAGGAAGGACCCGGCGGCCACCTGCTCGGCGCCCTCGAAGGTGTCGCGGAACATGCAGAAGTTCAGCGACACCCTCCGCACTCCGAGCTCCCGCGCGTTGGCCATCAGGTCGCTGACGAGCAGTTCGGTGACCCCGTTGGGCGCGCCGGGGTCGCGGCGCATGACGTCGAGGGACAGACCCGAGGTCCCCCACGGGAGGTAGGCAAGGAGACCGACGGGCCGCCCGTCGCGGTCCCGGGCCACCGAGTGCAGGATCCGGGCGTCGGCCGGGTCCGACGAGCGGTTGAGCGCCATCGAGAACCCACGGTCGGGTTCGCCGCCGCGCCAGGACTCGGCGTACGAGGCCAGCTCGGCGAGGGCCTCGGGCGCCAGATCACACTGGCGCACGTGGGTCACGGTGAGCCCGGTGCCACGCGCGTGGCGCGCCGCCCGCGTGACCTCCTTGAGGGCTGCCGCGGAGGGGTCCCATCTGCCGACCTCGAGGATCGCCTCGTCGCCCATCCGGCCGACCTTGAGGCCGGCGGCGGCGTAGGCCCGCGCCCCCCGCTCGCTGGCGCTGATCACCCCGGGGGTGAGTCCTCGGTCTCGGCATCCGCCGAGCCAGGCGCGCACGGCGCCGTCCCAGGAGTCGGGGTCGCCCACCGGGTCCGCGGCGGCCAGGGAGACGCCAGCCACGACCCGATGGGTCAGGGCCGCCTTCTGGTCACCCGAGAAGGTGACCTCCCGGTCGCGCCGCGTGGCGAGGTAGCCCAGCGAGTCGTGGCCGCCGTGTTCGCGCAGCAGCCGGCGGACGGCGACCTCAGTCTCGGGCCGCCAGGGTGTGCGGCGGAGGCTGGGGCGCAGTAACACCACGGCGGAGGCGAGCAGGGTCAGGGCAGCCAGTGCCGCCGTGGTGTGCACGAGCCATGGCGCTGTGCCCGACACCCCGGGGCGCGAGATGCCGGCGATCGCCGCGAGCACGGCACGCGTCACCGAGGCGGGGGTTGCGCCGTCGGCCTCGGTGGCCTCCACCAGGCCTGACGTGACCAGGACCGTAACAGCAGCACCGCCGCCCGCCGTGACGAGGGCCGCCGGGACGTGGCGTAGCCGCAGACGTCCCGTGAACCTGCCCCTGAGCCGCCACAGCCAGGCCAGGGCGATGGTGCCGGTGATGATGGCCAGGACGTCGAGGACCCTGCCGAGACCACCGCGCGACTGCCACAGCTCCACCCACCCTCCGGTCGGTCGGGGAAGGAGCGCCACCAGACCGACGGCGATCCCGACGACCTGGAAGGCGGCGGCGGCCAAGAGCCCGGCCCGCTTGCGGGCCAGCAGCGCCCGTGTGGTCAGCAGCAGGACCACCACGGACAGCAGGGTCGGTGCGACCGGGACGTTGACCAGGGCGAAGAGCCGCTCGACGGCCGACGGTCGCACGTCCTTGGTGACGAAGAGCACGAGGACGGTCGCACAGACGGTGGCCAGGGCCCAGGCCGAGGTGAGCAGCCGCGCGGCGGCAGGTGAGGCGAACCGTGCCGACTCGGGTGCGGGTGCGTCCCGACAGGGTGTACCTCCAAAGGTCATGGCTCGACAATCGCAGAAGACGGCCGCTGGGTCAGCGCGGCAGGGCGGCGACTCATCCGGCGTACACACCGACCCCGACGAGGGTCGCCCAGGCGGCTCCGGCGAGAAGGAGCGTGCGGTCGGTCATAAGGTCGCGCTCCGGAGCCTCCCCGCCGCCGTTGGCCACGAGGAGGCCGTAGCGCAGGAGGGCCACGAGGAAGGGACCGACCGACCCGGCGAGGGCCGGCACGAAGACGTCGGTGCCGACGTCCTGGAAGGCCCACATCGCGTAGGCGAGGAGGGCCCCCGTCAGGGCGACTCCGACGACCTGGTTGAGCCACTCCCGGGGGTACTGGGCAAGGACCGTCCGAGTCGTCCCGATCAGTTCCCGAGCGGCCTCGGCAGCTCGCTTGGCGGCCACGAGGTAGAGGGCGCCGAACAGGGAGACCAGGAGGAACCAGCTGGAGACCGTGACCTCGGTAGCGGTGGCGCCGGCTAGGGCACGCAGGACGAAGCCGGTGGCCACGACCACGATGTCGAGGACCGCCACGTGCTTGAGCTTCAGGGCGTAGCCGGCCGAGAGGGCGAGATAGGTGAGCACGACCACCAGGGTGGCCCAACCGGTGGCACCGGCCAGCACAGCGGAGAGGGTCGCGGCCAGGGCGGCGGTGGTCAAGGCGGTGCGTGGAGCGATGCGTCCGCTGGCCACGGGGCGCATCCGCTTGGTGGGGTGCTCGCGGTCGGCGGTGGCGTCGACGACGTCGTTCACGGCGTAGACCGAAGCCGAGGCCGCGGTAAACGCGAGGACGGCGACGAGGCTGCGCGCGACGCTGCCGCCTTGGTCGAGAACCCCGCCCGCGGCGGGCGCAGCGATCACGAGCAGGTTCTTGGGCCACTGCATCGGGCGGATGAGCCGCAGCAGGTCCATCGGTCGTCCGCGGACGTGGGCGGGTGCCGGATCGGCCGCGGTCGTGCTGAGGGTCGGGAAGGCCATGGCGGTCACCGCTGCGTGAGGTAGAAGTAGTCGCGCTGGTCCGGCACCAGGTAGCGATCGGGCGCGAGCGTCATGCTGGTGAGCAGCCGCCGCCCGGACCCAGCGGTGGCTTCCGCCGGAGTGGGGAAGACGTTGAAACCCACCATCGGGCTGTGGATGTCAAGCTCCATCCCGGTGACGATCCCCGCCTGCGCCATGGCGCGGGCGAGCACGTCGAGGGTGAGCCCCCTGCCCGCGACGTACACCAGGTCCCCGCCGGGCGTGGTGCCGATCCCCGATCGCCACGTGTACTGGAACTGGTTGCGACCGGTGCCGTAGAGGCCTTGGTTGTTGGTCGCGAGACCGTCCACCGGGCGCCCGCCGATGACCACCAGGTGGAGGTTCTGGCGCACCGCGAGGACCCGGGGGCTCATGGAGACGTCGACGTTCCATGCGCCGACCCGTGCCCGACCGTCGCGGTCGATGACCAGGGACGCGTACCCGTCGCGCAGGGGTAGGTACTCCCTCCCGTCGAGGTACCAGCCGCCTCCGGTGTCCCGCATCTTGAAGCCGGCATTGAACACCGCGACCAGCCGTGGTCGGAGGCTTGCCGGCACCTGGGCCAGCGGGGTGGCGAAAGCGCCCGGTGACGGTTCGCGGGTGCCGGGCCCCAGCGCGATGCGGTCGACGGCGCCGGGGGCGAGGGCAGCCGCGACGGTCACGGGCGGGTGTGCCGGGTCTGGACGGAACCACGTCGTCCACAGCGCGACTCGACCGCTTCCCGTCGAGCGCGCCGGTGCCCACCGTCCTTCTCCGGTGATCGGGGCCAGCACGGGGCGGACCGGGGCGGGGGCGCCAGATGCCGTCGCGGCCGGGTCGATGCTCGTGAGCCGGTCCTGTGGCCCGCCCCGCGTCGGGGGTGGGTTGCGGCTGTAGAGCCAGGTCTCGACCCGGTCGACGACCGGGCCGCCACCGTGGTCGCGCACCCACTCGACCGCGCGTACCGACATCGGCGCGTTTCCGGGGTAGGTCATCGCCCGTGCGAACGAGATGCCGGGAAGCAGGAGGATCATGACCAGCACCATGGCGACACGGAGCAGACGCCCCCGCCGGGTGGGAGCAGACCCCCGCCTCGTCCGCGCCAAGGACCTCGAGGCAATCATCGCAGGGCCTTCGGCAGCATGACCGGTGGGAGGACGGATAAGGCGGTGGTCAACGGAGCGAGAACGGCCGGTGACCACACCACCGGCCGCGAGGAGGCGACGGCGGCCCGGACCCGCTCCCCGACGTAGTCCGGTCCCGTGGTCAGCGGCACCGGTGGCAGCCCTCGGGTCATCCTCGTGCGGACTCGTCCGGGTCGCACCACCACGCAGCGGACGCCGCGACCCCTGACCTTACGGTCCAGGCCGCGAACCAGGGTGTCGAGCGCCTGCTTGGCCGCGGCGTAGCCGAGGATGTCGGATCGGGGGTGCACGGCAGCCGCTGAGGTGATGACGACGAGCGTTCCGTGGCCTCGGGCCGCCAGCTCCTCGGCCGCCGCGTTGGCCACCAGCGCCGGACCCACGAGGTTCACGAGGAGCACGCGCGCCAGGTCCGGTTCGACCCCGAGCCTGACCGGAGATGGTGGTCGGGTAGGCGCGGTGGGCATCGCGCCGACGGCCACGACGACGCAGTCGAGCTCGCCGACCGCGTCGTGCGCCCGGCGCATCAGGTCCGCCACGAGCTGCTCCCCGTCTGCCGCGTCGTAGTCGAGCGCGTGCACGTCATGACCGGCGGCCGTCAGGTGGCAGGCTGCGTCGGCGCGTCGGGGGCTGGGGCGACCGGCCAGGACCACCCGCCCGGGCTGCGGCCCGAGCAGGGCGCGGACCACCGCGTATCCGATGTCCGAGGAGGCGCCGACGAGCAGCACCGAGGCGAGGTGGGGAGGCGTCATGGCGTGGCCTTTCGTCGTCGGGGAGTCGCGGAGTCAGGGAGTCAGTCGGAGCCGTCGGGAGAGGTCGGAGGCGAAGCGGTGCCCGGGGTCCATCGCCTCCCGGACCCGCATCCAGGCGCCGTGCTGGGGGTACATGGCCCGGAACGTCTCGGCGGGAAGGCGCCGGTCTTTGGCGAGATAGACGCGCCCACCGGCCTCGACCACGACTCGGTCCAGGTCCCTCAGGGCGTGCTCGAGACCGGGCCAGCGGGTCGGAAGGTCGAGGGCCAGGGTCCAGCCATCTATGGCGAAGCCCAGCAATGCCGGGTCTGCCGGGCCGAGCCGCTTCAGGACCGCGAGGGCGGGGAGGAGGCCGTGGTGACGCAGGAGCGTCAGGCCGTCCTCGATCGCGTCGACGCTGCCGGTGGGCACCGCGAACTGGTACTGGGTGAGCCCACGTGCGCCGAACAGTCGGGGCCAGTGCTCGGCCCGGCGCATGGGCATCAGGGCCTCGGCGGGGCCGAGCTGCCGGCCTGACCGCACCGGCGCACGCCAGCGCAGCTCGGATGCACAACGGATGGACCCGCTGCCGATGAGTCCGGGGCCCGGCAAGGGCTTCCGCGCCCGCACCCGATCCCATGGAGCGGTGCGCGGCAATTGGAGGTGGCTACTGGGGTAGCCGGAGTTCTCGGGCGGCATGTCCGGCGAGGGGAGCTCGGTGACATCGACCAGGCCGCGTCCATCTGGGCTCGTGGGGTCGAGCCAGGCCACGACGTGCACGTCGCCGCTGCCCCGATGGCTGGCATCGACCAGCCCCATCAGGTCCACCAGGCTCGCCGCTCGGTGGCGCTGTGTGCAGGCGGGACCGGTGCCCACACGGCGCAACCGCAGGGCGACGTCCAGGATCGGGCCGGTTAGGCCGAGGCCCCCGACCGTGGCCCAGAACGGATCGGGGTCGCTGTCCGGCCGCAGCTCGCGCGGGCGCAGGTCTCCGTCGAGGACGGTCAGGTGCTCCACGTGGCGACCGATGGACCCCGCGGCCGGGTGGTTCTTGCCGTGGATGTCAGCGGCCACCGCTCCCCCGAGCGACACAGCCCCGGTGCCCGGGATCACGGGCAGCACCCATCCGTGGGGGAGGACGATCGCCAACAGCTCATCGAGGGTGATGCCGGACTGCGCGATGACCCGTCCCTCCACGGCGTCGAAGCGGATCAGCCGGTTCCGCTCCGTCATCAGGACAGTCGTTGACCCCGCACTCGACGCAGCGTCACCGTACGAGGAACCGCATCCACGAAACGCAGCGGAACTCGTTGCAGGCGAGCGAAACACCTCGGTCAGCGCGATAACGGAGGCGGGCGTCGCGACGTCGGTCAGCGATGAGTTCGCACGACCCCACCCCGTCAGCCTGACGGGGTTCGGGCGTCCGGTGCCGTCGGGATGCAGGCTCATGTCATGACGGTAGGCAGGCGCGCCTGAGCCGGACCTGAATGGACGTGTCGCCGGTCGAGCAGGAGCGCGTCGGGGAGGCGGATTCCTCGTGCCGCAGTGGAAGGGCTCGTTCCTGAAGGAGGGCTCAGGCCTGCTCAGCGACCGCGCAGCCGACGGGATGCATGGTCGATGCAGCCCCACCGACCGCGGTGGGCGAACCGAAAGGCAGTGATCTCCATGCGACGCACTCCCACCCCCAAGGTCCTCTGGACCGCGGCCGTGGCCGGCACCGTCCTCCTCCTCGGCAGCACCGGCGCGGCCATGGCGGCGGCGGCGACCCCCGCCGCGGCACCGGCCACGGGCACGACCGCCACGGTGCAGTCCGGTCCAGCCAAGACCGGAGCCCCGGCCGTGGACACCCCGACGCCCGGCGACGTGGCCGACTCCACGGCGGACACCCCCACCCCCGGTGACAAGCCCGACGGCGCCAAGGACACCGAGACCCACGACGGCGCCAAGGACACCGAGACCCACGACGGCGCCAAGGACACCGAGACCCACGACGGCGCCAAGGACACCGAGACCCACGACGGCGCCAAGGACACCGACAACGTCCAGCAGGGCGACCAGAACGGTCCGGAGCAGCCCGACACCGCGACCAACGGCTGACCGGGAGGGAACTCCGGTGCTCCAGGCGCTGCGGCAGGGTGGGGTGGAACCAACGGGTTCCACCCCACCTCCGCTCGCGCCGAGCCTCGCGGAGGATCGCGATCGTGCTCTGCTGACATGGACGGCGGTTTTCGCCGGCCTCTACCTCGTCCTCGTCCTCCTTCCCACAGGTCGATGGCTGGACCAGCGCGCGTTGGACGCCCTGCGCGGATTTCCAGGTCTGGCGGCACCGGCGTGGTCCCTCCTCGGGGCCCTGACCGTGACCAGCGCAGCGGCCGCGTGGGGCTCCCTCGTCGCCTGGCCCAGCATCCGGGCGCGCCGATGGGCCGCCCGGGGCCTTCGGGAAGGTGGGGCGGTGCTTGGCGCGGCCGTGTCTGCGGAGGTCCTCAAGCACACCCTGCCGCACACGGTCGACGGAGCCAGCCATCTGACCCGGGTTGGGTACGGCGGATTCCCCAGCGGTCACGCCACACTGGCCATGGCCTTCGCACTGGCCTGGCCATCCGTGCTCAGCGCCTCGTGGGGACGCCAGGTCAGAGTCCCGCTTCTCGCGTGGGCCCTGCTCACCGCCGTCGCCACGGTCCCCGCAGGCTGGCACCGCCCCGGGGAAGCCGCAGCCGGCATGGTTCTAGCCGTCATCTGGCACCTGGCGCTGCAGCCCCGAAGATCCCTTCTTCGCCCGTCCCGACGAACACCTAGCCTTCGTCCTCATCGTGAGGCGCTGCTCCCGAGGTGCGTGCCATCGACTCTTCGAGGCGGCGACGGCGGGGCTGCCTCGGGAGGATGTCCTTCCTCGGCGCCCCACGGGACCCGGCAACGTCTGGTCCGTGATCTGGCCAAAGGCCGACGCCGACGTCTCGGACGTGCGACCGCCCGGCTCGATGGACAGACAGTCCCCCCAGCGCCCTCATGAGAGATCCTCACGGCGGCCACCGCCCGGCCGTAGCCGTAGCGCCGGCACGCATGCTCGTCCTAGCCGCCTGCAGAGCGAGACCCGGGTGTCCGCTCTGGGGACGACCGCGAGAACATCGGTGAAGTCGGAGCCTGGAACGCCGACTTGGCGAGCGTGAGACGATTACCCGGGCGCTCTGCGCAGCCGAGCTGCCCCACCCGAGAAAGTTCGTCGCAGAGGCGAAGAGCACAGGCCTAGACCGTGGACAATCGACAGCGAACCTGTCTCCCGCGCGTGACGACGTCTGTTCCCCCTGGCGCGTTAAGTGTTGATCTTGGGGTGGCTGGTCGCGACATCGTCCCCTGGCATCCAGCCGAGCGAGGGCGACTCACGGATTCTCAGATCCTTGGCGATCGTCACATCAAAGCAGCTCCCTGTCGGGTCAGTTCGAGCGCCCGTCGCCGAGACTCCAAAACTTCACTGAAGGCATGTCGGATCCCCACCGCGATAGTCTCCGGCTCGGCTCACATGACCCGGACGAAGGGTCATACGTTCCCCTCCTGTCGGGGGTACGCCGCCGTTCCGTGCGGCGACTTCGGCGCTCACCTCGGCCACATCTACGGTCCTCTCAAGGTGCAGGAGCGAACAACAGCGGCCGAGATAGGGCGAAGGAGAACGACATCACGTGAGCGACGACCCCGGTGTGGCCCGGCTACGCAGGCGGTAACCCATGCCGCGGACCGTCTCGATAGAGGTGCGGCCGAAGGCCGTGTCCAGTTTCTTGCGCAGATATCCGACGTACACCTCCACGATGTTCTCGCTCCCGTCGAAGGCGGGGTCCCACACGTTGTCGAGGATCTCGGCTTTGGACAGGACCTGGTCCGGGTGGCGCATCAGATAGCTGAGCAGCGCGTACTGCTTCGCGGTGAGCGACACCGTCTCCCCACGGCACGTGACATGGCGAAGGACAGGGTCGAGGACGATGTCGCCGACCACCAGGGTGACGGGTCGCTCCGGCGCGCCCCGTCGCGCCAGGGCCCGAAGCCGGGCGACGAGGACGATGAAGTGGAAGGGCTTGGTCAGGTAGTCGTCCGCCCCGAGGTCGAAGGCGTCGGTCTGGTCGTACTCGCCGTCCTTGGCCGTGAGCATCAGCACGGGGGTCCAGATCTTCAGCTCACGCAGCCTGGCGAGCACCTCGTAACCGTTACGGCCGGGCAGCATGATGTCGAGCACGATCGCGTCGTACGGGTTTTCGGTGGCGTACCACTGTCCGGTGACGCCGTCATGCGCCACCTCGACGACCATCCCCTCGCCGACCAGCCCTCGCCTGATCGACTCCGCCAGTGTCGGCTCGTCCTCGACGACCAAGACGCGCATCATGCCTCCCGTTCTTCGTGGGCGACCATCGCGGAGCGACTAGGCGACCGGAGGGTGACGAGGACGGCCCCGACCGCTGTCGCGGCCAGGACGGCCAAGCCCGTACCGAAGCCGGCGAGGACGTCCGTCATCCAGTGATAGCCAAGGTAGATCCGACTCAGGCCGACGGCGCTGCTTGCGCCGATCCATCCGAGGGCGATGGCGGTCCGGTTCGCGACAGAGGTCGTCCGGGACCAGGCGATCGCCGCGACCAGTCCGAAGAACACGGTTGCGTTGAGGGTGTGGCCGGAGGGAAACGCGAAGGAGGAGTCGACCGGGCCAAGCACGGTGCCGGCCGGGGGGCGCACGCGGCCGGTGATGTCCTTGAGGGCGAGGGTCAGTGCGGCCGACGCGGTCATCGCTCCGGCAACCATCGCCGCGACGCGCCACCTGCGTTGTCGCAGGCCGACCCACAGCACCAGGGCCAGCGAGAGGACTCCCAGGCCTACGGTGCTGCCGATGAAGGTGAACGCCTCGGCCAGCGGGGTGACCACGCTGCTTCGCCCACCGACCATCTCCGCGGTCACAGCCGGGTCGTAGGCGGCGAGATCGCCCCCCTCGCGCACACCTTCGGCCAGTTCGGCGACCCCGAGCGTGGCCGTGGCAAGCACCAAGGAGGGCACCACCAGGCGCCACGACCGGCGGTCGAGAGCGGTTGCCACGGCCGAGTTCGTCGCTCCCGGCGCACGCCGCCGCACCTTGGCCGCCGCCACCGCACTGATCAGCAAGGCCACCGTCACCACTGCCCCCACCATGGAGAAGTTCCCCAGAACCTGCTGCGCGGCCACGACGGACCCTCCTGCGGCATAACCGATCCCGACAACCGTGGCCACCCACAGAATGCCGCCAACCGCGTTCGCCGCAAAAAAGCGGCGGTAGGGCATCTCGGTCATCCCCGCGACGGCGGGAACCAAGGCTCGGAGCACGCCCACCCAGCGCCCGAGGACAACTGCCCAGGCGCCGCGGGACCTCACGTACCGATGCGCCCGAGCCCACCGCTCGGGCCCGACCCACCGGCCGGCCCGGCTGCCCTCGATCGTGGGTCCGAAGCGACGCCCGATGGCGTATCCGAACGAGTCCCCACCGACGGCTGCCGCGGCCCCCAAAGCCAGGATGACCGGCAGCGAGACGTTGCCCCGCGCGGCCAGCACACCTGCTACGAGCATCGCCGTCTCGCCCGGGACCACGAGGCCCACGAAGGCTGCCGCCTCAAGGAAGACCAGCAGCGAGATGCCCAGGTAGACCCAGGGCCCCTGCAGGCTGAGCAGCCCCGAAAGGACCCCGTTCACGACCCACACCATAGGAGGCTTGCGGCCGAACCGGCTCGGGGGAGGAAGTCGCTCATGTCCTGATCATGTCGGCGTCAACCTGAGCCGAACCTGAGTCACGCGGACATCTCATCACCCGGGCCATACGCGCCGACGTCCAGCAGCCCCGCAGAGACCACCTGAACTAGTCCTGGAGTTCCGGTCAGGATACGGTGGCGCTCGAGAGCCGATGCGGCCACGATGATGTCGTGATCTCCGAGCGTCGGGCCGGGTGGCGCTGGGCGTCTTGGTCGATGCGCCGTCGCGTGGTCACCGCCTCGGCGATCGGTCTCACCCTCCTGTTCGCGTTGTCGGTCGCGGCCTTCACCCTCACCCTCGACTCCCTGTTGACCCAAGCCGCGCAGGGTGCTGCCCGCACACAGGCGGCGCAGCTCGCAGCCGTGATCCAGGCGGGCGAGTACACCCCCCAGGCTGCCGTCACCCAGCTGCCGGCCCAGGGCTCGATTATCCAGGCGCGCGACGCTGCAGGTGTCATCCTGGCCAGTTCGGACCCGTCGGTGTCCACGACCCCCCTCTCGACCGGAATCCCCCCAGTGGGAAAGGTGATCGAGGCCGAGGTCGACCGCCTCGGCGACGAGATCGAGCCGTTCGTGGTCGTGTCTCGGCGGGCGGCCATCCGGTCCGGCGCTCCGGTGGTCATCTCGGTCGCGGTCCCGCTGGCTGTGGAGTCCCGAACCCTGGGCCTGGCCACCTTCATGCTGTCCGCCGGCTCAGCCGTGATCGTCGCAGTGATGCTCCTGGTCATCGGCAAGGTTGTCACGACGGCACTTCGACCGGTGGCCACCATCACTGCCGAGGTGGGAGCCATCACGGCCGCGCGGACCGCCGAGCGGGTGACGGTCCCACCCTCTGCCGACGAGGTCGCCACCTTGGCACAGACGATGAACGACATGCTCGACCGGCTCTCCCGGGCAGACGCGGTGACGCGCAGGTTCGTCTCCGACGCCTCACATGAGCTGCGGAGTCCGCTGGCCACACTGCGCGCTCACATCGAGACCGCGCCGCCGGGTCCGGACGGAGCGGTGGTGGACCGAGAGCTGTTGGTGGCGGAGGTCGAGCGCCTGCACCGCCTGGTCGCCGACCTCCTGGTGCTGGCCCGTGCCGATGACCACGGGCTCCACCTACGCCTGGACGAAGTCGACGTCGACGACTTGGTGGACCAAGAGGTCCGCAGGCTGCGCGCCATTTCCTCCTCGCCCGTCTTTGCGACCGTGGTCGCGGCACAGGTTCGCGGAGACATCGGACGCCTCGAACAGGTGCTGCGCAACCTCACCGACAATGCCATCCGCCACTCCACCGGATGGGTGCGAGTGTCGATGGACCTCGACGAGCCGGGATGGGTGCGCGTCCACGTCGACAACGCCGGACGCCCGGTCCCGATGGACCTCCGCGAGGCGGTCTTCGACCGGTTCCGCCGCCTCGATGACGCCAGAACCCGCGACGCGGGTGGGAGCGGTCTCGGGCTGTCGATCGCGGCGACCTTCGCATCGGCACACGGCGGAACGGTCAGTGCCGGTGAGACCGCCGACGGTGACTGCCGCTTCAGCCTGCGGCTTCCTCGGCTGGACTGACCGGGCCGCCAACTCAGGGCCGTACTGCGCTGGACCTCGAAGCATCACAGAGTAGGGCGTGAACTTCAGGTTCGCAGCACGGCCGATGCCTCGCCGCAGCCGAGGTCGCGGCCTCGACCCTGCGCTGGTGCGGGAGGGCTCAAGCGGGCCCTGAACGAGCGGTCGAGCAGAATGCCGCTCCCGCGGCGTCGAACTTGTCCAACCAACGGTGCGAACGTGACGCGAGATGCCCATCGGCTTTACGACGTGGTCCTCCGCCCGAGCTCGTCGGCACCGCACCATGACACGACGAAATCATGGACGCTGAGACGGGCATTCGCGTGGGCCACGAGAACCTCCCGGCGGCGTAGGACCTCGATACCCCAACACCTCACCTAGAGGATTTGTCGTCGTCGACGCCCCGCGTCACCAACCTCCTGTCCGGCGACAGCCAGATCCTCGTCCGCTTCAACCCTCATGAAGGCCAAGCCCGTCGGAGACCCGCCGGATCATCGGCCCGACAACCGGTCGACCGTCAGAGTGGGCCTAAGTCGGGGCTAATTTGGCCCCGTTCCACTGGGAGCATGACGACCACCACCACACCGTCGGGGCGCGCCGCCTCGCTCTCACCGTTTCTCAACAAGGTCCCGGCCATCACCGCCACCTTCTGGGTGATTAAGGTCCTCTCGACCACGATCGGCGAGACCTTCGCTGACTACCTCGCCGTGCAGGTCGGCCTCGGCACGGCGGTGACCGACGGTGCCATGGTGACCGTCCTCGCCGTCACCATGGTCGCGCAGCTGCGCAGCCGCCGGTACACCCCGTGGCTCTACTGGCTGACCGTCGTCCTGGTCAGCATCGTCGGCACCCAGATCACCGACTTCTTCACCGACCAGCTGGGCGTCAGCCTCTACGTCAGCACCGCCGTGTTCGCTGTCGTCCTGACCGCCGTCTTCGCCATCTGGTGGGCCCAGGAGCGCACCCTGGCCATCACCGCCATCGACACCCCGCGGCGTGAGCGGTTCTACTGGGGCGCCATCCTGGTGACCTTCGCGCTCGGCACCGCCGGCGGCGACCTCGCCACCGAGGCGCTCTCCCTCGGGTTCCGCACCGGCGCAGTGATCTTCGCCGGTCTCATCGCGCTGGTCTGGGCGGCCCGACGCGTCGGGTTGGGTGCTGTCCCCGCCTTCTGGATCGCCTACGTCCTGACCCGACCGCTGGGGGCCTCGCTCGGAGACCTGCTCACCCAGGACCGCAGCTACGGCGGCCTCGGGCTGGGCGCGAGCACGACCAGCCTCCTCTTCCTCGCCGTCATCGTCGTCCTGGTGGCTCGCGAACAGGTCAACGTCGCCCGACACGGCGTGCGGGCCAAGGGCGAGAGCCACCCCGTCAGCGCCGTCCGCGACCTCACGTGGGCCGCCGGCGGCGCGGTGGTGGTCGCGCTTGCCGCGGCCGTCCTCACCCCGTCCGTGGCGACCGCGACCGGCACGACCACCGCCACCCGGCCGGCCACGAACCGGCCGGCGATCGAGACCGACACGACCTCGCCCCTGGGTGACCTCACCCCATTCGCGGTCATCGTCGACGACGTCGCCTCCTCCGCCTCCCGGGGTGACCTCGCCGGCGCCACCACCCGCGTCAAGGACCTCGAGGTCGCCTGGGACGACGCCGAGGCCGCGATCAAACCTGCCTCACCCGACGACTGGCATTCGATGGATTCGGCGATCGACGAGACCCTGACCGCGCTGCGGGCCGCGACGCCGACCCAGCAGGCCGACAGCGCGGCGCTCGCCCATCTGCAGCAGGTCATCGGCACACTGGAGCAGAAGAAGTAGCCCGAGAGAGAGGCAGCGCCGACCATGCGGGTCCTGCTCGTCGAGGACGACCCCATGGTCGGCGCTGCCCTCGTCGGCCGACTCGAGGACGAGGCCTACGCCGTCGACTGGGTGCGAGACGCCTCGGACGCCCTGGTCAGCACACGCACGCACCGCTACGACGTCGTGCTGCTCGACCTGGGCCTGCCCGACCGAGACGGGACCCAGCTCCTGCGCGACCTGCGCCGCTCGGGCCAGGCCGTCCCGGTCATCGTCGTCACCGCCCGCGACGACACCGGCACCCGGGTCAGCAGCCTCGACGGCGGAGCGGACGACTACGTGAGCAAGCCGTTCGAGCCCGCCGAGTTGCTCGCCAGGATGCGGGCGGTCCTGCGCCGGGGGTCTGACTCGACCGAGGCGCTCCTGCGCGCCGCCCCGGTCACCCTCGATGTCGCCCGCCACGTCGCCGTGCTCCCCGACGGTCGTGAAGTGCCCCTCGCCCGACGGGAGTTCGCCGTACTGCGTGCCCTGATGACCCGGCCCGGCACCATCCTCTCCCGCGAGGAGCTCGAGCACCGTGTCTACGGGTGGGGTCGCGAGGTCGAGTCCAACGCCGTCGAGTACGCCATCCACGGCCTGCGCGGCAAGCTGGGCGCCGAGACGATCCGCAACGTCCGCGGCGTCGGCTGGACCGTCCCCCCGGAACAGACCCGCTCGTGAGGCAGGCCTCGCTCTGGGCCCGGCTGTCGTGGGTTCTCGTGATCACCGCCTTGCTCGTGGCCGGTGTCGCCGGTGTGTGGTCCTACCAGGCGGCCTCGGCCCGGGCCCGCGACCTGCAGGACGACGTCCTCACCCAGGTGGCGAGCCTGGCCGCCTCCGCCGGACCGGGCCGGCTCACCACCGACACCGCACCGTTGACCAGCACCGTCGCGGACATCGACGTCGGCCCGCTCGCCGACGCGGGGCTCCCCGTGGACGCCTCCGCGGGGCTGCGCACCGTGACGCTCGACGGCGTGGTCGTCCGTGCGGCGGTCGCGCGCGGCCGCGGGGGCACGGCCGTCGTCGCCTCTCAGCCCGTGGCGGCCCGCGACCGGATCGCCCGCGACGCCGCCCTGTCCGCCGTCCTCCCCCTCCTGATCCTCATCCCGTTGATGACCGGCGCGATCATCGTGGCCGTGCGACGGGTTCTCGCTCCCGTCGGTGAGCTCGCCGACGAGGTCAGCAACCGGCCGGTCGCCGACCTGCGGCCGGTCGACGAGACCCGCGCGCCCACCGAGCTGCGCGGGTTCATCGCCGCCCTCAACGGCCAGACCCATCGCGCCGCGGAGGCCGTGGCGCACGAACGCCGTTTCATCGCCCAGGCCGCGCACGAGCTACGCACCCCCCTCACCGCCATGACCGTGCAGCTGGAACGAGCCCGTCACGCGCCGACGCCCCCTGCGGTGGAGGACCGGCTGGCCGACCTCGATGCCGGGATGATTCGCACGCGTCACCTGGTCGAGCAGCTGCTGGCCCTGGCCCGCGCCCAGGCGGACGACGACACTCCCGAGCGGACAGAGCCCTTCGAGGCAGTCCTGCGAGCCGTCGTCGCCGACGTCCTGCCGGCCGCCGACGCCGCCGGGGTGGAGATCTCGCTCGACCCGGGGTCCGACGACCACGCGAGCGTCCACTCCACCAGCACCGCGTCCGTCCTGCGTAACCTCCTCGACAACGCCGTGGCCCACGCCCGCGCCGGGGGGCTCGTCGTCGTCGCGACGCGGCGGGACAAGGGCCATCTCGTCGTCACGATCGACGACGCCGGTCCGGGCATCGACGACACCGAGGCGGTCGTGGCTCCCTTCGTGCGCGGCTTGGGCGCCGGGCCCGGAGGCAGCGGACTCGGTCTCGCGATCGTCACCGAACAGCTCCACCGGCACGGCGGCGCCCTCAGCCTCGGTCCGACGCCCCGGTTCCCCACGGGGACAAGGGCACAGATCCGCCTGCCGCTCGCGTCACAGGAGGTCTGAGTCGCGAATCAGGGTCAGGACAGGTCGTCGACGACGCGGGCTGCCGGCGTCCACGAGGGCCGGCGGTGACGCAGGAGGTCCACCGCGACGACGGTGAGGGCGAGTACCCCCATCCCCAGGACCAGACCGGCCACGACGTCGGTCGCCCAGTGGTAGCCCAGGTAGATCCGGCTCGCGCCCACCGCCACGCTGCCGAGCACCCACCCGCCCAGCGCGAAAGCCCGCACCCACCACGAGGACCAGCGCAGGACGACCAGGCCGGCCACGAGGCCGAGGAAGACGGTCGTGCCGACCGTGTGCCCGGACGGGAACGCCGGTGACGGGTCCGGCGGACCGTACACCGCCCACGCCGCCGGACGGACCCGGCCGACGAGGTCCTTGACCCCCACGATGAGGCCAGCCGTCACGGCCATCGACGCCGTCAGCACGGCGGCGAGCACGCGGTCCTTCCACTGTGTCCAGACCCAGAAGACCAGCACGGCCGCGAAGATCCCGAGGCACACCTCGCTCCCGAGGAGCGCCAGCACGTCCGCGACCACGTTGAGGACGCTGTCCCGCAGGGCTGGGACACGCTGCTCGACCACCGGGTCGATGACGCTCAGGTCACCCCTCTCCAGCACGCCGTCCACGAGCTGCGCGAACAGCCCGACCGAGACCAGCGCGAGCAACGCGCCGCCCGCGACCGCGGGACGACGCCACGCCGTCCTCCACCACGATCGTTCGGGCCTTCTCGACCTGCCTCCGTCCACGTCCATGCCGCCACCGTTCCTGTCCTGCCTGTGCCCGGGCTGTGGATCGCCCCTGCGGCCCGTGTGCTCCGCCGATCTGCGCATGGGCTCATTCAGGACCGGTCACCTCACCCGTCTCGAGGTCGACCAGGTCGCCGTCCACGAGCCGCAGCCGGTCACCCGGCGCCCACACCGATGACTGAGCCGGTGCCGCGTCCCTGCGGAACGCCGCCACCCGACGGCGGCGGTGGACGTCGCTGCTGTGGCGGACATGCCGCCCAGCGGACGGCCACGGCTGGTGCCCACTGTCGCAGTGGGACTTCACACGCTCACGCAGGCGATCACTGAACGCCGGCAGGGCGTACCGGTGCCAGTCCTCAAGCGCGTCCGAGGTGTGGGCCATCCCGGCCCGGCGGCGCTGATCGGCCAGCACGGCGAGATCGTGGACGAGGTGCGGGTGCTCGACCCAGCACTCCGGGATCAGCCCCGAGGGGTCCCACGTGTACTCGTGGTTGATCCATGTGACGACGGCGTCGAGCCACAGCCACACCTCGAGACGAAGGTCGGGATGCGAGCACGTGGACGGGTCCCAGGGTCGTGGCAGTCGGCGTAGGTCACCCAGGGCCCGGACCTGCTCCGGGGTGCCGGACGCCGCGATGTGCAGCTCCCAGTACGCATGCTCCACGAGACGTCCGGGCCGGGGGAAGCCCTGGACGACCTCGAAGCGCCCTTCGCGGCAAGCCTCATCCACGGTCGCTCCCCTGCGGTTCGTCCGGGGCACCCAGCCCTAGCGTCCGGGCTCGCGCGACGGACGCCGCCGTCCGCGCCGACAGCGGCAGCGTCGCGGCGTCAGCGCCGGCCATGGCCGCCCGCGCCTGTCGCCGCATGGTCAGCAGCGAGTCCCCGCGGGCCCCGTCGGTACAACGACGCAGCCGGGCGATCAGTGGCCTGCCCTGCTCGGCGATGACCAGGGCCTGACCCGGCGGCAGCTGCCGGATCTCCGGGCCGGTGAGGATGGGGATGTCCTCCCCGCTGACCGACCGCGAGGCACCAGCCGAGCTCCAGGTGGTGCGGGCCACCCGCACCCGTCCCAACAGATCCGATGCCTCCTGGTTGAAGCCGGCATCCTTGGACCCGCCGAACAGGACGAGCACGTTGGTCAGCCCGAGGACGGACCGTGCGGCGTGCTCCCCGAACACCTGCGTCAGCTGGGCCCGCGTCTGGGCCGCCCAGATGAACGAGACCCCGAGGGCTCGCTCGTTGGCCATGCGGGTCTGCAGAGTGGGCAGCGGTGTCGTCGAGGGCAGCTCGTCGAGACAGGCCAGCATCGGCGGACACAGCCGACCCCACGGTGACGTGTGGGCGAGCTCGAGGGCGGTGTCGAGCACATGCTCGGCGACCGCCGTCATCAACGGCGACGCGGAGTCGTAGGGACTGTCGCGACCCAGAAGGTAGATCGTGCCGCCGCGGGAGATGAGGTCCGCGATGTCCGTCGTGGGCCTGCCCGGGCCGGGGGTGCAACGGCGGCGGGCCCCTTCCTGGAAGAACAAGGTCAGCGCCTGCTGCACCGTAGTCGTCGTGTTGCCGGCGGTGCGTTCGTCGCCACGCAGTGCGCCGTGGAGCAGCCCGCGCCAGAATTGCGCGGCGTCGGGGTGGCCCCCCAGGATCTCCAGCGGTTCTGTCGCAGCCGCCGGCTGGGCCACCCAGCGCAGGACGTCGTCGAGGGTGCGCCCGGTCAGGGCGGCCGCATGCAGGTAGGCCTGGATGACCTTGGCCGCCTCCGCCGCATAGAAGCGCGCCGCGTCGTCGCCGTGGCCGCGCTCGCCCGCGGACCCGACGGTGCCGGCGGTGAACGCCTTCGCCCGACGCTCGGCGACGACAGGGTCGACGCACCCAGCCACCGGGTCCCACACCAGTTCGGGCGCACCGGGGACGAGACCGAACGGGTCGAGAACGGCGCACGGGCGGCCGTGGTGCGAACGCGGGGTGATGGTCAGGAGCAGGTCATCCGGTTTGGTCAACGTCACCAGCGCCGCTCCGGGCGCGCCGAGCAGGGCGGGGGTCAGCAGGTCCAACGTCTTGCCTGAGCCTTGCGGCCCGATCACCCCGGTGGTGCGATCCCACGGCACCCACAGCTCGCCGCCTCGCGGCTGGTGGGAACGACCCAGCCGCCACCCCACCTGCTCCGGGTCGAACCTGCTCATCGCCTCCCCCTGCGCGGGCGGAGGTCAGGGCGCACTAACGGCGCCGTGGCCCGCAGGTGCCGCAGGCCGAGCAGCCGCTCCATCTCGGCCCGGCTGGCCATCCCCTGGACCCGTCCGGGTCCCCACCGGCGCAGCAGGGACAGCGCGCTCCACAGCAGGCCGGCGCAGGTAAGGCTCTCGCAGAGCACGATCCAGGCATACAGGGCAGTCCGGGAGGCAGCGGGGCCCGGGGGCAGGCCTGCGCGGGCATCCCCGGCAAGCAGCGCCGGCAGGCTCGTGAACAGCCCCTCGCGTGGGGTGAACGCCCACTCCCCGACGGACGTCCCGTTGGCCAGGGCGCGACCGGCATGGACGGCGAGGACGAGCAGCACGGACACCGTCGTCAGGGCCGCGGCGGGGATCTCCCAGGTCCACGGGTACGGCGTGCTGCGGCGGCTGGTCTGCATGGTCCTTCTTCGTTCAGCGGGGTGCCCGACGGCGGTCGGTGGCTCGAGCGGATGCTTGGCTGACCTGACCGCGTGCGCGCTCTTGGCTCGCGGCCAGCCGCCCAGGGTCGCCACTGCGGCGGAGCGGTTCGGTGAGCACGTCGAGGTGCCCGCCGGCGTGCGCGTGGCGGCGCACGAGCAGGTGGTGCGCGTGATCCGTCAGCTCCTCGTCGAGGTGCCGTGGATCGGGTGGGCACTCCCAGTGGGCGGCGAGCTCCGCCAGGAGGTCCGGACGGCGCAGCGCGAGGAGCTCGACGCGGTGTCGCAGCGGTCCGAGCTCGTACTCCAGGCGGTGGGCGGCCACGAAGGGCGAGAGGGTGTGGGCGCTCGCGTGTCGGACCGCTGCCCCGAGGTCTCGGTTGACCAGGGCGATGACGCTCGGCTCGATGCTGTCGGGGGTGGTCACGGCGCTCCTCCTGCCGTCGTCGGGATCGGGCTGGCGCACACGGGTACCGAGCCGGATGTGGCGACCTCGTAGGCGTGGGCATAGAAGAGGACGTCGGCGACGTACCAGTCGGCGTGGTTGTAGGCGAACAGCGCCCGACGGACCCCGGCCGCGCCCTCGTTGGCACCTGACCGGGAGAGGTAGTGGGCCGCCGAGTGCACGCTGTCCGCGTCGTCGTCGATCACGGCGCGGCCGTCGCCGTCACCGTCGACTCCGTACGCCCTCCACGTGGCCGGCATGAACTGCATCAACCCGCGCGCTCCGGCGCTCGAGGTGGCCTTGACTGCTCCGTGCCGGGTCTCCTCCATCCCGATCCCCGCGAGCAGCGTCCACGGCAGGCCGTAGCGCTTCCCCGCGGCGACGTACAGGGCCCTCACCCGCGCGGGGATCGGTGCCGCTGGGACGGTGACGGACTGCAGCCGGACACCGGTCGCTGGAGGCCGGCCCCTGGTTCCGGTGGTTGCCGGACGTTTCGACGTAGTGGGAGCCGCGGTGACTGTCCCGTCCAGCGGTGCGCCGTGCGCGGCCATGAAGGGCACGGGGTCGACGGGCACTCCTCGCTCCTGGATCTCGAAGTGCAGGTGGACCCCGGTCGAGGTGCCCGTCGACCCCTCGAGCCCCAGCTGTTGACCAGCGCTCACGCGCACTCCGGGCCGCAGGCCCGGTGCGATGCGCGCGAGATGCCCGTAACGGCTCATGACGCCGTCGCCGTGGGCGAGGTCGACGCTCAAACCGACACCCGGCCGCCAGACCGCAGCCGTCACCGTGCCGGCGTGGGAGGCCACGACGGGACCAGGGCTGGGCACGCTGGCCAGGTCCACCCCGGAGTGCAGTCGCCACACGTGCTCGATCGGGTGCAGGCGCATCCCGAACGGGCTCGTGCGCACGTAGCGCTGGGTGAACGGTGCCCGCCACGCACCGGACGTCGAGCCGGCCGTGGGGCAGTCGGGCGAGTCCGCGGCGGCGGGGATGGCGACCGCACTGAGCAGCAAGGCGGCGTCCAGGGGGACCGCGGCGACGGGGGCGGTGACGAGGGCGACGGCGAGCATCACGGCGGTCGCGGGGCGGGGTGCACTCATGTCGGCTCCGCTCTCACGCGGCGCCGGTGATGGCGTCGTTGGTGAAGGTCAGCTGGGCCTCGAGCGGGTGCAGGACGGTCTGCACCTTGTAGTGCCGCTCCCCCACCCGCCACAGGGCCCGTCCCTTGCCCTGCATGGCCCAGCGGGTCACGACGTCGCGGGCCATCGGTGGTAGCCCGAGCAGGGTCTCCAGCTCGTCGGCGACACCGGCGTCCTGCCCGTGCAGGATGGTCGTGTCGGCGAGGTGGAGCAGGTCCTTGGCGATCGTCACGGCCTGTGAGCCGGCCGCGCCGACCGAGAGCAGGTCGGCCGGCTTGTGCGCATTGGCCCACTGGATGTCGCCGCTGCTGCGGGAGAGGCGCAGGTCGGCGTCGAAGGACTTCACCGCGTCCGGGCCGAGCCGCATCTGCTTCCACACCTCGTCCCGGACGGTGATCCGCAGCTCACCGGGTCGGGCCAGCTCGCGCAGGCCCCGTCCCCACGAGGACAGGCAGGTCAGGGCGATCCCGACGGCCTCGTCACCCAGGGGCAGCAGCCGCGACAGGGAGAGCGAGGCCAGCGGTGCGTCCCAGTCCAGGCGGATCGTCGTGGGGGCGTCGAACAGTCCCGCCAGGGCTCCGTCGACCAGCTGGCCGAGGGCGTCACGCAGCAGCCTCGTCTCATCCAGTAGCTGGCGGGCGCTGCCGTAGCGGCAGTCGGTCACGAGGGTGTCGCTGGGGTTGGCCAGCAGGTGCCAGAGGGCGGGGATCGTGGTCTCGCGCAGGCGGCTCGCGGCGCTGGCGTGACCGGTCAGCTCGCGCAGGGCCGTCTTGACGACCTGCTCCTCGACCGGCCCGAACGGGACGGGGTTCGCACCGACCCGCTGCGAGCAGACCAGCCCCCGCAGCAGGGTGAGCCAGCGGCCGAAGACGACACCGGCGCGGGCGTCGGCCTCGGCCCGCGAGAGCCGCTCCCACCCGGTCGCGAGCGGTCCGAAGTCCAGCGGGTTGATCCGGGCCGGCAGGCCCGGGCCGACCGCGATGGGGGTGACACCGAGGGCGCGCGCCAGCGGCTCGTACTCGTCCTTGGGGTCTCCGAGGATCAGCGCCTTGTAGCCGAAGTCGAGCATCCGCAGCAGGAACGCCTTGGTCGTCGCCGACTTGCCCCGGCCGGGCTTGCCGAAGCAGATGACGTTGGGGTTGGTCACGCCGACGTCGTCGCGCAGGACCCAGCCGAGCGGGTCGGCGTAGAAGGCGCCTCCCGCCAGGACGTCGATCCCGATCTGGGCCCCCGTGGGCGGCAGTCCGGGGGCCGCGACGAACGGCCACAGGGCGGGAGCCTGGTCGGAGGTCATCCGCCACGCCGACAGGGGCGGGTGGGGCGAGCCGACCCAGCCGCCATTGGCGCGGTGGGGTCCGCGCAAGGGAGACGGCTCGAACAGGCGGCCGGGACGGGTCACGGGTGCCGGCTCATCGACCGGCGGGAGCTCGTGGCCGAAGTCCGACAGCAACTGGGAGACGTCCCGCCCCGGGCTGTGGCGCAGGCGGCTCATCGTGCCCACCCAGACGTGCTCTCGCGGCGAGCCTGTTCGGTCACGGTCGTGGCGCCGGGGCGTGTCGCCCCGTGCGCGGCCTCGTCGAGGGCGCGGGCGTCGTCCGGGCGCCCTTCTCGGCGCAGGACGTCTGCGCTGGCTCGGCACGCCGTCGCCCAGCGCTCGAGCGCCCGGCGCCCGTCCCCGTAGCGGTGGGGGAAGTCGGCCATGTCAGACCCTCCCCCGGGTGAGGGAGACCCCGAGCGGAATCGTGGCCGCGGCGAACGCCGCGTCCTGCGAGAGGTCCATCCGCAGCGGCGCGAAGCCCGCGGCCCGGATCGAGGCGTCCAAGCGGCGTCCGTGCTCGGTGATCCGTGCGGACTTCGGCGCCGTCACGCAGACCAAAGCGTACGCGCGCACGAGGGCGTGGCCGCGGGCGAGCTTTCCGTCGAGGTTCCTCACCCGGGCCGTGTCGTGGGCCGACCGGGCGGACTGGCGCATTCGGGCTCGTGAGCGCAGCCCGTCGGCCATGTCCGCGCTCCACTCGCTGGAGGCGGTCTGCCGGTTCGCGGCCCGGGCGGCCGTGATCGGGTAGGCCACGAGGATGGAGCGGCGCTCCCCCGCCCCGGGAACCAGGACGGGTGCCAACGAGCCCATCAGGGCGCCGCGGACCGGCAGCAGCAGGGTGGCGGTGATCGAGTTCCACGCGTCGTGGCTGTAGTGACGCACCGCGCTGTCGGCTCCCGACGGTCCGGCCAGCGCCCACGGCACCTGCGCGCTCTCGCCGGAGTCCTCCGTCCGCAGGGCGTCGATGATCCCCGCGCGGTCACCGGGGGCGAACGCGGTCCGGCAGACCACGGCCAGCTCGGGAGAGGTCAGCCACGCCACGTCCGTCATCCCGAGACCGCCGCGCAGGTGGGTCTCGACCTCGGCCAGCACGCCGAGCAGGACCTGCGCGCGCCCTTCCAGGCCGCCCCCCGCCTCCCGGGCGGCCTTGCCCAGACGCGCCTCGGGGACCAGGACCGTCACGAAGCTCTCGGTGCGGACAGCAGCCGCGCTCAGGGCCGCCTGCAGCTCGTCGTTGACCCGCCGTGCCGCAGGCGGCGCCGCCGAGGAGCGGTGCCGGGCGGTCCAGCCGTCACGCTCCGCGCCGTCCTCGGGCACCGTGCGCACCATGAGCTGGATCTCGTCGACCAGCTCGGTGGCGCGGGCGGCGTCCAGCAGTGCCGTCAACCCGACGCCGTACAGGTCGCGCTGCGCCGGCTCGCTCAGCCCGATCCCCGGATGGACGACCGCGGCCGTCACCGCCCACGTTCGGGTGGCGTGGTGCTGGATCAGGGCCACGCGCCGACCCGACGGCCCCGCCGGCGGAGCCTCGTGCACGCGCGTCCCGGCCAGGACGCCCGGCAGGTCCGGTGTGGCGGCGGGGCCGGCCGCTCCCCGCGCGGCCTCCGCGGTGAACCGGCTCCAGCCGGTGGCCGTCCCGACGGCGTGCGCAGCCGCGGCCAGCAGCCACCCGGCGCTCGAGCGGCCCCGCACCGGGGTGACGACGAGCAGGGCCATCAGGGCCCAGGCCGCCAACAGGGCTCCCGCCGGTGCCCACCGACCGAGCGAGACCTCCCGCAGCGCCGGGAGCAGCCCGAGCGTCACGGTGGCCAGCTGCCACCCGGTCAGGCCGAAGAAGAACCCGAGGCGGGCCCGGGAGTAGTCACGGTAGGTGGTGGCATCCATGGGCGGTCTGTCCTCTCTCGTGCCTCAGGCGGGGATGACCGGGACGGCCCCGGCGGCCGCCCCCGCCTCGCCCATCCCGCCGGCGGCGCCGGGACCCGCGGGGCCTCCCGCCAGTGGTGACGTCGTCTCGGGGGCGGCGTCGGGCTTCGACCCGCGGGTGTCGGGGAAGGCGTGGACAGGCGGCCGGCTCTCGCGGGCGCCGCCGCGGGGGCCGGTGTCCGGGACGTAGGTGTTATGGCCCACCCCCATCTGGTTGGTCGCGTCGGCACCGATCGCGGCGGCCGTGGCGCCGAGCCCCGCGGCGGCGCCGACGGCCGACCCGGCCGTGGCGCCGATGACGCCACCGACCGTGCCGAGGAACCCGGTGGCCGACTGGGTGAAACGGGTCGTCGTCGCGGCCTCGCCCGCGCCCTCCCCCAGCGAGCGGCCGCTCCCGTCGTCGGCCGCAGCCGACCCGGACCCCGCCGCGGCCTGGTCGTCCCCGGAGCGCGTCCCGCCAAGACGGAGTCCGCCCAGTCCGCCGGCGCTCGTGACGCCGGCGCGCAACGCCGCGCCGGAGCTGGTGCCCGGGTCGACGAACGCGAGCAGCTTGAACAGGGCCAGCGGCGCCACTGTCGAGATGAGCAGCAGCAGGACCCCCGGCACGGCCGACCCGACGGCCGCCGAAAGTGACCTCGTCTGACCGGTGACGACGTGGGTGGAGAGCTGGGTGCCCGCGCCGAGGACCAGGGCCATCAGGGGCGGGGTCAGGGCGGCGGCGTGGGTCCAGCGGACGGTCTTCCAGAACCAGGCGTGGCCGACCTCGGAGACCAGCCCCGCCGCCGCGATCGGCGCCGTGACGGTGAGGATGACCAGGGCGGCGCCGCGCGAGAGCAGGACGACGAGGTGGCCGATCGCGGCGAGCAGCACCAGGACACCGAGGACCCCCAGCACCGTCGCGAGCGTGGCGTCGCCCAGGTCCTCCACCCGGACGTGGCCCCACGGCTGCCATGCCGTCCACGAGTCCACGCCCATGCTCGCCCGCATCACCGCCGACGTCAGGCCAGAGCAGGCCAGCAGCAGCGCCACCACGTAGGTCACCCAGCAGGCCCACACCATGACGAACTGGCCGGTCCCCATGAGCAGCCGCGCGAGGGAGCGTCCGTCCCGCCGCACCGCGGCCGCCCCGGTCTGCACCGCGATGAGCACGACGACGAGCGTGAGGGCAACCCAGGCGGTCAGCCGGTAGGTCGAGGCCAGCGGGCCGGACTCGGACAGGTCGGGGGTGAGGAACTCGTCCAGCAGGCCGAGGACGAGGCGCAGCAGCCACAGGCCGGCGTTCCAGATCCCCAGCATCGCCACCGTCCACGCGTCCGCCACGACCTTCCCGGCGGCGTTGCCCAGTGCGGTGAACGGTCCGGTCAGGTCACCCCACCCGTCAGTCGGAGCCATCGCGGCCTCCCGCGTCGGTGGTGCCCCAGTCCCGCCACCCGGCCTGCGCCGCCGCCCTCGTGCCGGGCACGACGTTCGGCACACGGGGCGGCTGCGTGCCGGGGGCGATCTGCCAGCGCCCGTCGACCCAGGCCATCCGCTCGCAGTGGCCGTCGGTAACCGCGGCCGTGGTCACGAGCGTGGCCTCGACGCGCAGCAGGACGCAGGCCAGCGTCCAGTCCGCGCCATCGACGCCCGCGACCTGCCCGGCAAGCGGGGTGACGGTGACCGTGGCCGGCCGTCCCGCGGCGGAGCTCGTCGCGGTCGCGGCCAGGAAGTCCTCGACGTTGACGGACATCACCCAGTCGGTGCCCGCCGGTGCCCCGGCCAGGGCCCACCGGGCGTGCACCCGGCTCACCGTCTCGGCGGTCATCGCCGTCAGCACGGTCACGTCGATCGCCGCCAGCTGCCCGACCGCGCCGGCCGGCGTGTGCGGGTACCCCGTCGGGACGCCGGCCGGGCCGAGCCCGGTCGGTGACGGCACCGCCAGCGCTGCGCCGCCCAGGCCCTGGCTGACGGGTGGGCCGCCCACGGGAGGGCGGGCCGTCAGCGGTGTCGCCGCCATCCGGTCCCGCACCGACGAGCCCCCGGCGGCGCCGGCCTCCACCGCGTCGCTCCTGACGGGCATCGGGCTGCGGGCGTCGGTGACGACGCCCCACAGCGCGTAGCCGAGTCCGACGACGAGCAGGAGCGCCGTCACGCACGCGGCGGCGAGGGCCGTGCCGACGCGGCGGCGGCTCCACGCGATGGTCGACCCCGGCATCACACACACCCCGACCCGGTCATGGCCCGCACGATCCCCGGCAGGACGAGGTAGCCGATCACCGCGACGAAGACCACGACGATGCCCACCACACTGGCCTTCGACGCGTGGGGCATCCCGAACACCCGTCCCGCGACCGCCCCGCCGATGCCGACGACCACGCCGAGGACGAAGAGCATCCCCACCGCCCACAGCACGTACCCCATCAGCTGGTCGGCGTACTGCTGGGCTCCGGGCGGCGCCTGGGGGCAGATCCGGGCCGGGAGCGTGTGCAGGACCCCAGCAGGTTGGGACGTGCTCACGGCTGCGTCCCCTCGAGTCGGAGGGAGCGCAAGACCTCGCCTCCGGAACGGACCAGACGAGCCGGCAGGGGACGGGAGTCCACCCCCCGGGCCAGCAGCCGTGCGTCCCACGGCAGCGTGACCACGCGTTCCGGACCGACGCCGTGCGCCCGCAGCACCTGCCGCAGCAGCATGGCCACCTCGCGTGGACGACGGTTCCGGCCGAGCAGGACGACGAAGGCTCTCGAGCGCGCCACCGACCGCAGGACGGCGTCGAGGCGGCGCGCGCCGGGGACGGAGGCCGGAGCGACGACGACCAGCGGTCCCGGCCCGTTGAGCAGCGGGGTCAGCCACGAGCGTCCCTCGCGGACGGCGCCCGCATCCCAGCCGACGTCCAGCACGAGGAGCTCGCCCTGGTGGCCCACCGGAGGGGTCGGGACGCCGTCGACGGCATGCACCGGGCCGGCCGGGCGCAGCAGTGTGACCTCGCCCCGCGCACCCCTGACCCAGCTGCCGTCCCGTCCGTGCTCCGCCGTGGCCGCCGACGTCAACCGGGACCGTGCGGGGTCGCCGCACTCGATGAGCGTGGCCCGCCCCGCCGCGGTGGCGATGGCCAGCGCGGTCGTCGACGAGCCGCACCCGGCGCAGGCCCCGAGGACCGGGAGCACCACACCGGCGGGCTGCCAGGACTCGACCCGCGTGGGCCGCCCGGGACGGAACTGACCGGAGAGCAGACCCCGGTAGGCGCGTTGCAGCTCGGCCACGCTGACCGGGCGAACAGGTGCGGTGACGGTCATGACGACCTCACCTGGGCAGTGGCGCCGGCCAGCGCGTCCAAGGCCCTGCCCGCGCGCCGGCGGACCTGCCGGTCGGAGAGGTGGAGCTGGTCGGCGAGGACGCGTCCGGCCCGCCGCGTGACCAGGCCGGCCCGCCCGCGAGTGCAGTCACCGGGGCGGCTCTGCGCGGCCAGGCCCAGCAGCAGCATCCGGTCGCCGTCGCTGATCACGCGGCGCGCCGTCGCCGCGTCCAGCACCGCCCGCAGCTCGCGCTCCGGGGTCGGCTCGCGGCCGGGTGCCGGCAGGGCGCTCCACGCCGGGTCGAACGGATCCATGACGCTCGCGGTGGCCCACGTCCGGTCCGTCGGCGTGGCCAGGCCGAGGTCGCGGCGGACCGCCAGCCGGACCCGGGCCAGGAGGTTGGCGGCGACCTTGTGGGTCGCCGTGAGCGGCAGTGTCCGCACCTCGATCCACAGCTGCGCCGCGACCAGCTCGTCGATGGTCGGCGACACGTGCCGCAGGCTGCGCGCCACGTTGACCGCTCCCGGCAGCAGCGCCCACGCGAGCACCGCCGCGGCCGGCAGCTCGTCCGCCCCGGCACGACTGCCGAGGCGGCCCAAGGCGCAGACGACGTCGTTGCGGGGGACGAAGTCCAGGGCGCGCATCCACTCGTGGAAGCCCTCCAGGGGCGGCGCCGCCGCGAGCGGCGGATGCGCGCGGGCCCACTCCCCCCAGCGCTCGCTGGCGATCTGCAGCAGGTCGGCGTCGAGGCTGTGCAGCCCCAGCTGGGTGGCGACGCTCATCGCTCGCTCCTTCCGTCGGTCATCGACGGCGACACCGTGGCGAGACTGCGTCTCCGACCTCGTACGCGGAACGTCGAACGGGAGGAGAGAGGAGCGCTCAGCGGCCCAGGTACACGGCCGTTGACCTGCACAGACGCTCGTACCTGAATTCGCGACAGATCATCGACCGCTCACCCCCACGGGGCGCACATCCCCGCGCCGGCACGGGATCCAGCGGATGCCCTTGGGGTCGACAGGCGCCGCCTCACTCCGTCCCTGGCGAGCGTTCCCCTCGACCGTGGACCTCGCCGGGGCCTCACCGGTGGTGGTGCCAGACTGCCCACGCACCCTCACCACAGCCCCCCGCTCAGCCGCTTAAGGAGACCCTGATGGCTCGCCGCACCGTGACGATCCTCTCCGACGACCTCGACGGGAAGGAGACCGGTGACATCCAGACCGTCTCCTTCGCCTACAACGGCACCTCCTACGAAATCGACCTGTCGAAGAAGAACCGGAAGTCCTTCGACCAGGCCCTGGCGCTCTACCTCGACGCGGCCCGCAAGGCCCCCGCACAGCGAGGCAGCCGTCGCTCCTCGACGCGAGCCGCGACCGTCACCAGCGCGGACCGCGAATGGCTGCGCGCCAACGGCTTCCCCGATCTGAAGGACCGTGGCCGCCTCTCGCAGGCCGCGACGCAAGCCCTCGCCGAGCGCTGAGGAGCGCGGCCACCCTGAGCTCAGCTCGCGGCGCTGCCCCGCCCCGTCCAGCCGCGTCGGCCCAGCACCTCATCCGTCCGCTCGGGTAGGTCGGCCGGGACCTCCTCCTCGCCCACATCGACGACCGCGGAGAGGTACGCCGCCCGGGTCCGGGCATCGCCGCGGGCGTCCGCCGCTGCCGCCAGATCGAGCAGCGGGATGTGCTCGTCCGGGGCGGCGAGGTGCGCGGTGCGTGCCGCCTCCTCCGCCACCTCGAGGTCGCCCTCCTGCAGGGCGCGCGTGGCCACCACGTGCGCGACGTCGACCACCGCGCACGTCAGGTGCTGGTCCAGGCGGTCGCCGTCGTAGAGCCAGCTCCATGCTCCCGGGCGGAGCCGACTGAACGGCTCGCCGGTCACCAGCTGCAGGGCGCGCACGAGGTCGGTGATGCCGTCGGCGCCTCGCGCCTGGCCTCGGGCACGCAGGCGGCGGAAGAGGTCGGCGTCGACGAGCACGTCCTGCACCTCGTAGACCGGCACCCCACGGGCGTGAGCGGAAGGGGCCAGCCGCGCGTCGGGCAGGTGCGGCTCCCGGGTGCGCGGGTTGGTCCCCAGCCAGTCGCGCACGATCCCGGCGTAGACCCGGGCCTTGGTCGCCGAGACCGAGAAGGTGTCCGCCAGCTCCTCCGGCGTCGCGCCGTGCGGGCGGGTGGCGAGGAAGGTCAGCACCGAGGTCATGTACGCCTTGCGCTCGCTCAGGGCCCGCCCGCGCGTGCGTGCCCGGACCGGGCCGAGCAGGGTCAACCGCGGCAGCGGGCAGTCGTCGGCGAACCACGCGGCCAGGTCGTCCTCGAGATCAGGGTCGGCCTCGGTCACCCGGGTTGTGGTCTCGGGTGGCACCCCGGGAGCCAGAGCGTCCAGGTCCTCGGACTGGGCGGCGCCGACCTCCAGGTAGGCCGCGTCCTGTTCGGGTAGCACGGTGCTCGCCTCGGCGCCCTCCCGCCCGGTCACGAGCTCGGCACGCAGGGCACCGGCGGTGTCGGTGAGCGAGCGCCAGCCGTCGGTGACCGTTTCGTCGGTCGGGACGGGTGCGTCGTTTAGACCCTTGCCGGCGGCCAGGAGCGCTGCACACCCCTGGGCCTCGTCGGGCGTCAGGCCCACCGCGACCAAGTCGAGGCCGGCACCGGGGACGAGGACTCGCCCCGTGTCGGTCAACTCGATGCTCACGCGCGCCCGGGCCTCGCACGACGGGCCGACCAGCACCAGCGAGGTCGCGGTCGCACCGGTGTTCTGCTCCAACAGCTCCCAGAGGACCGTGGCGTCCTGCGGCGGGACTGCGTCGTAGGCCACGAGCGCGAGACGCGCCGACCACGCCTCGGGCCCGACCACCCGCGCGCGGGCGGTCGCGCCGTCGAGCCCCTCCCTCTGGGCGCGGTCCGCGGTCGTCACGGCGTGCGCGATGTTCTCCTGCAGGGCGTCGGTGGCTTCAGAGGGTCGGGCACGCAACCGGTCGGGGTTGAGGGCGATGATCTCTTCCGCGATGCCCACGCAGTCCATCCGGACGGTCTCCGACCACGGGTTGCAGGCGATCTCGGCGGCGAGGTAGCGGGCGTAGTCGGCGGCGTAGAGCGGGTCGCCAGTCAGGGCGATCGTGAGGTCCTCGAGGTTGTACAGCCAGAGGGCGCCGGCCTCGCTCGTGCCGACGGTGACCAGGAGCGGGTAGGGCGCGGGCTGGTCCGGGCGCAGGTCGCCGACGTCCGAGGGCACACGCCCGGCCGGGAACCGCCACCGGATGGCTCCTTGCGCGTCCTGCCAGGGTGGCGGGAGCTCGCAGGGGGCGTCGAGGTGCAGCACCGTCCCCCCACTGTCGAGCTCCACGGCGGCCAGGGCCGGCATCGTCGCCCCCCGGTCGACCTGGCTGCTCGCGAGGTGCCTCAGGAGCAGGTCGAGCGCCTCGACGTCGACCTGCTGCGCCGGGCCGAGCGTCGCCAACGTCTTCTCGACCGGGACCAGCTCAGCCGGGGGCGGCGTCAGCGTCCGGCCCGGGCGGCGGTGCCGTGACTGCGCAGCGTGACGCCGGCGGCGGAGGATCCAGAGAGACCCGGCGAGCAGCCCTCCCCCGCTCAGGCCGGCCAGCAGCCACGGTGGTCTCGTCCCCTCGCCGATCTGGGGCGTGCGGTCGTGAGCCGCTGACCGCGCGAGGCCCGACGTGGCGATAGGGGCTGGGGACGTCGTGGGCCCGAGTTCGGATCCACGGGCAGAGGGTGATTCGGCCACGCCGGTGTCGGACGGCTGCTCGTCGGGCGTCGTGGGTTGCGCGGTCGGGGGGTTCCCGGGCGCGTCCTGCGTCTGGCGTGGCGACCCGTGCGACCGAGACTCGGTGGAGGGCAGGGTCAGGACCCAGCCGGGCCGGATGAGGTCCGGGTCCTGCAGTCGCTCGCCGTCCGGCTGGATCGTCGCAGCCGACGCATCGTAGATGCCCGGCCAGCGCTCGCTGTCGCCGAGCAGGTCCTGCGCGATGCTCGAGAGGCTCTCGCCGGGTCGCACCCGGTGACTCGCGGAGTCCCGGACGACTCCTTCGTCGGAGGGCAGGTGCAGGACTGTGCCTGTCCACAGCGTGTGGTCCGGTCCGTGGGTCCGTCCTGGGTTGAGCGCCTCGATCTCGATCCACCGCGCGCCGTCCCCCAGCTCGGTCTCGGCGATCGACCACAGGGACTCGCCGCGGGCGACCGTGTGCGAGTGGGTCTCTCCCTCGGGCTGGAGGGCACCGGCGGACTTTGTCGACGAGGGTGCCCCCGTGGCGGCGGTCGTCGTCACGGGGTCGAGCACGCCTGCAGTGACGGCGCTGCCGGGTGCGGCGGCTACCGTCCCCGGGCTGGTGGCGATGAGCAGGACGACAGCGCCGACGAGGCTGTGCGCCACGGACTGTGGCAGGCCCAGCCCCGGGAGCGAGGGCACCCGGGTGTCGCGGACGCGGGCTGCGACCTCGAGGACGATGCTCAGGGTGAGCACGACCCACGCCGCCCACGCCACCACCCCGAAGGCCGTCAACGCGAGCGCTCCGCTGTCGGGCGCGGAGAGGAACGTTTCGACGCTGTCCAAGTCGGTAACGGGCAGCGCGGATGGGACGGCGCCCACGGCGACCAGCGCCATCGGGAGGCCGCCGACCGCGGCGAGGATGCCGAGCGCGGCGAGGAGACCCACCCCCCGCGATGCTGCTCTGGTCTGATGGTGAGTGCTCATCGCTCGACTCCTTCCACGGACCGGGTGACCCGGGCGGTGCCCCGGCCGGACACGGGTAGCTGGTCCAGGCCGACGATGCCGAGGAAGAGGGTGCGGTAGGTGTCCCTGGCCTCGACGCGGATCGTCGTCCCGTCGGTGACCCGCACCGTGCCGGTGACCCCCGCCGCGGACAGGACGGTCCGAGCGGCTCGCGCCGCGCGGGTCGTGTCGGTCCTGACCGTGGCGCCGCGGACGGCAGCGGCGGTGTCGAGCTGCTCCCCGCCGGCGCGGGCTGCCTGTGCGGCGACGGCGCGCAGCTGTTGCTGGGCGCGGACCTGCCCACCGAGGTCGACCGCCAGGCCGACGAGGATGACCATGGCGACGCTCAGGGTGGCCAACCAGATGCTCACCGAGCCCTCCTCGGCCCGTGCACGCCGGGTCATCGCCGCTCCCGGAAGGTGTCGATCGGCGAGCGGGCCGTCGCGGTGACCGTGCGGGAGCCAGGGATGCCCGGGACGGCCAGATCCGCCAGTGGGACGCGGCAAGACACGGTGACCGTGACCGTCGCGGGCGTGCCGGGGCGGGAGCGGAACCCTATGGTGTCGGCGGTGACGCGGGGTGCGCCGCACTCCAGGTGCTGGCTGGCGACGGACGAGACTGCGGCGGAGGTCGCTGCCCGGTCGGCGCTGGTCTGGGTGCGGGCGATGGACGCGGCCCGCGCCGCGTCGGACGCGGCGGACTGAACCGTTTGGTGCGCGATGGCCAGGCGCCCTCCGACGATGACGAGCCCGACGAACAACATGAACGCCGGGACCCCGACGGCGGCCTCGAGCGTGGCCGACCCCCGGTCCCTCGCCGTCCTCGACCTCGTAGTCATGAGGTGATCCGCTCGACGGGCAGGGACGCGGACTGCGTGACCCGCGGATGCCAGCCGGGGATGACGGTGAGAGAGAGGCCTGTCACCGTCACGGTCGAGGTGGTCGGGCTCCGGTGGCCGTGCACGGTGCTGCGGCTCATGGCGTCACCGGCCGTGTCCGCGAGGAAGTCTCGTGCCGCCCGGACCCCCGCCCTGACGGTGCCGCGTTCCGCGCTCGTGGCGCGAGCGCCCTCCTGCGCGGCGGCCAGCGCCAACGTGCGGGCGTGGTACACCAGCGCCGCCTGCAGCCCGAGGAACATCACGGCGAACAGGGCGGGCATGAGCACGACCATCTGGACCGAGGTGGACCCTCGCTCGAGACGGCGCAGGCGCTCGCGCCGGTGGGTGGTCACGGGGGCTACTTGATCTTGGCGGCCTCGGAGGTGACGTAGCCCTTGATGGCGACGACGACGATCCCGACGATCGCGATCAGGGCGACGGCCCAGAGGACCTGCTCGATGGTGACCGAGCCGCGCTCGGGGCGGCGGTCTCGGGCGCGGAGGGTCTCGACGGCGTGGAGGCCGAGGAGGTGAAGGGTGACGGCGAGTCGTGTCATGGGAGGTTCCTTTGCGGACTGGAGGGGTCGGACTGGTCGACGGTGGCGGGGTCAGGAGGGTCCTCCCATCACGCGCAGCAGGGCGGGGGCGACGAGGATCGCGAGGAAGATGACGCCGAGCAGGCTCATGGGGATGGTCATGCGTTCGGCGACCTCGTTGGCGGCGGCCTTCTCCGCGGTCAGCAGGGCGGTGCGCAGGCCGGCGGCGCGGGCGCGGAGGTTGGTGTAGACCTGCGAGCCCTCCTCCCCGGACAGGCGCATGATGTCGGCGAGGTCGTCCAGCTCGGGCAGGCCCAGCTCGGCGGCGAGGGCGTGCAGGGCCTCCCACGGCGTCAGCCCGGACCAGCGGGTGCGGGCGAGCTCCTCGGCGAGCCGGGCGAAGACCCACGAGTCGCCGACGGCGGCGGCGGACTCCATCGCTTGGCGGGGTCCGGCGCCGGCCAGTCGTTCGAGCGCCACGAGGTCGATGTAGGCGCTCAGGGCGCGGGTGAACTCCGTGCGGGCGCGGCGGGCGTCGTCGTGGACGTTGTAGTTGGGCAGCCAGAACATCACGGCGGCCAGCGCGAGGCTGGCGGCGGCCGGGACGTAGACGGGCAGGCCGGCGCCGAGGGTGTTGAACAGGACCGTCAGGGTCGGCGGGATCGCCAGCGCGAGCAGCGCGAAGGTCACCTTCTCGCCGTAGAAGCGGGAGACCGGTCGCCGCAGGAGGGCCAGGTCTCGGGTCGGGACGGGCCCCCACACCCGGCTCGGCAGGGCGGTCATCCCCCACCGGCCCAGGCGGTCGGTCAGGTCGGCGGCGTCGGGGTGCGCGGCGGCGGGCGGGGTGCGCAGGTGCTGGTGGGGTGAGAGCCGGTCGAGGGCGTCGCGCAGGTCGGGGTGAATCGGGGTCAGGGCCCAGAGCAGTCCCGCCACGCCGAGCCCGGTCAGGCAGCCGGCCGCGACCACCAGCTGGAGCGTGGTGGGGCTCGTCATGGCTGCTCCGCGGTGGCGGGTCGCCCGACGAAGCGGGCCGGCGGGGTGCCGGTGGCCATCCGGCGCATCCACACCAGGGTGCTCACGTACAGCGCCAGCAGTGCGACGAGCAGCAGCTGCCCGGGGCCGGAGCGGTAGGGGGCGACGTACTCGCCGGTGACGGCCAGCACCGTCAGGACGCCGATGGTGATGAGAGTGACCCAGCGGGCCGTCGCCCGCGGTTTGGCGCGGTCGGCCTCGACCTCGCGGCGGGCGCGGACGTCGGCGGCGACGGACTCCGCGAGCGCGTCGAGCACGCTCGCCAGCCCGGCGCCGCGGCGCCGGGCGGCCAGCAGCAGGTTGGCGGCGATGACGTCCCCGGTCGCGTCGTCGAGATCGTCGGCCAAGGCCCGGATCGCGTGCTCGGTGCTCCACCGCGCCCGCAGGCGGGAGGCGAGTCGGGTGATCTCCGGTCTGATCGGTTCGGGCGCGGAACGCAGGGTCGCGACGAGGGCCTGCTCCAAACCGGCGCCGGAGGTCAGGACCCCGGCCAAGGACCGGGTCCACTCCTCCATCGCCTCCAGGCGGGCGATGGACGTCCCCACGGTGGGCGCGGACAGCAGGACCGGGAGGCCGGCGAGCGCCGCCGGCGCGACGAGGAGCGCGACCCACCACCCGGCCACCACGGCCACGACCATCCCGACGGCCAGACCCGCGCCGGCGAGCAGCAGGGTGCGTCGACTCACCTGCGGCGCCCGGTCGCGCCGCCGTCGCCGTGCGGGACGTGGGAGCGGGATCGACCGTCGCAGGCCGGCGACCACCCCGAGCAGCCCGGCGACGACCAAGGCTCCGGCGAGGGCGGGCACGACGGGGGTCACGGCGTCACCGTGCCGCTCCGGTAGAACCCCTCGAGGTCGAAGCCGTAGGAGGCCAGGTCGCGGTAGTCGTCGTCGAGGACGTATGGCGTCGCCTCGCGCTGCCCGGGCAGGGTGCGGAAGGCGTGCTGAATGGCAAAGCCGGTGCCCTGCTCGCCGGGGGTGAGGGTGGCGACCTCCGAGACCCAACGGCGGCGCTGCCACGCGCCGTCCGGGCTCGGGGTGGTCTCCAGGTGCACGTAGACGACGACGTCGATCGCGGCCGCGATCGCGCGGACGGCGTAGTCGTGCGTGACGTGCGGCCCGGCCTCCATCGCGCACGTGACGAGCTTGGCGATCGCGCCCTCCGCGGAGCGGGCGTGCGTGGTCGAGATGGAACCGGCCCCGGACTCCATCGCCTTGAGCATCGCGAGGATCTCGTGGCCGCGGACCTCGCCGACGATCTGACGGGAGAGGTTGAAGCGGAAGGAGTCGAACAGGGCCTCCGCGAGGGTGAACTCGCCAGCGGCCCGGCCGTCGGCGCCGCGCTCCCCCGACCCGGGTCGAGCCTCCCACGCAACGACGATCGGGTGCACGTCCGGCAGCTCGTGCAGGTGCAGCTCGTACTCGGTCTCGAAGGTGCCGATGGCCTCGTGCGGTGGAATCTCCGCGCACAGGGCTCGGACCAAGGTGGTCTTGCCGGCGCCCTGAGCCCCCGCGACGACGACCGAGCGGCGCGCCTTGACGGCAGCCGAGAGGAACGACGCCGTCACCGGTGACATCGCGCCGAGCCCGACGAGATCGGCCAACGTGACGCGGCGCAGCCGGTGCCGCCGGATCACGACCGAGGGGCGAGGGGTGACCCACGCCGCCGCCGCCAGGCGGGCCCCGCCATCCAGGCGCAGGTGCAGCCGCGGCTGCGCCTCGGAGAACGGTCGTGCGTTCGCCTCGCTGCGCGAGGCGAGGAAGACCAGGAAGTCGATCAGCTCGGCGTCGCTGTCCGCCACCGGCGGACCGGCCACGAGCCGCCCGTCGGTCAGCTCGAGCGTCACCCGGTCGTGGCCGGTGATGAGGATGTTCTCCACCGTGTCGTCGTCCACCAGCGGCTGCAGCCTGCCCAACCCGAACAGCGCGTTCTCGACCGCCCTGGCCATGAGCGTCCGCTCGGCGCCGGACCAGGCTGGTGTTCCGGCCGTCACCCGCTCGGCGGTCTCCGCCTCGAGCAGGTCCTCGATGATGGCCCGCCCGCTCTCGCGTTGCGCGCTCCCGTCGAGGTGAGTTTGGTTCTGACCGAGTGTGGCCGCCAACCGGTCTGACGCCTGCTGGCGCAGCGCCGCGACGACGCCCCAGTCGAGCTCCCCGGTGAAGGGCGCCGGCGAGGGGTGCGAGGCCACCAGCGAGACCGGGATAGTCGCCGCGGCCTGCCTTCCCCGCTGCGCGAGCGAGAAGGCGCCACGGACCCGCCCGGCGTGAGGGAAAACTTGCGCGGTGGGGGCGAACAGGGGCAGGTCGCTCGGGTCCTGGCCCGTCGCCTCGTGCGGTTCCGCGCTCATGCTCGGCTCCTGGTGAGCGCCCCTGCGCTCGCTGCTTGGCCTGTCAGGTCGTCCTTTGCGCGGGCGGCACTGGCGCGGAGGCTCTCGCCCGCTCGTTGCAGCGATCTCACATAGCCGGACGTCTCGAACCGAGAGGGACGCGGCTCACCTCGGGAGAAGACAGCTGCTGCCTTCTCGTCCCACGCCACCGACGCGGTCACAGGGTGCTCCAGCACGTTCGCGATCTCACGGGCCGAGTAGGGCCGCCCCTCCCCCACTGCCATCAAGGACAGTGCCCGCGCATCGCCTCGCGCCTCGAACTGACCGGCCAAGGTCGAGCACCACGATCTCGCCGCGGCCAACGCGACCAGGTCGGTGCGCAGGACCAGGAGACACCCATCCGCGGCCGCCAGCAGAGGCTCGGGCGAACCGGCCAGACCCAGGCGTCCCGCGTCCACGATGACGTCCTGACCGAGCGCATCCATGCGCCCCAGGGACGACGCCAGCGGCTCCCACAGGGAAGTGAGCGCCCGGGCCTGCCTGTGCGCGCGCGTCCCCGCCACAATCGACACCCTCGATCCCGGCACATTCATTGCGACTGCGGGGATGGCGTCGTCCAACCCGGAGGGATGCAGCTCGAGCGCGAGATCGACGAGCGACGCCGTCGGCTGCACCTGACCTCGGAAGTGCCCGGCCAGCAGAGCCGACCCACCGGTGGGGTCGGCCTCCACCAGCAGCACCGGTCGCGGCCACGTCATCGCCAGCCCGAGTGCCGTCGTGGTCACTCCCGGGGACCCCGCGGCCGAGCAAAGGACGAAGACGCTCATCAACGCTCCCGAGAGTCGAGCACCACGGCGACGTTGCCGGTCGACGCACGCGCCGCCAGCGTCGCGGCATCGGCCTGCGGGACAGCGACCGTCACAATGCGCATCCCCGTCACGTCATCCGCGTCCACCGACACGACCGTGGCCGGCGTCACCGGTGGCGGCCCGTCTGACACATCACCCTGCTCACCGGGCGTCGCGACGACCCGCACCGCGTCACCCGGCTGGAGGGGCTCGCCCGGCATCGACGTCGTCGGCAGCCCGATCCCCACCAACGACATCCCGGCGGCCGGAAGCACGGCCGCTGCCACCTGGGTGCGTGACACCAACGTCCCCGCAGCGATGTCCGCCGTGGCACGCTGCCCGACGATCGCCGCGATGTCGCTCGCCGGCACCGGTCGCAGCGCCGGGTCTGCGTTGATGCTGACGGTCATCAGGTTTCCCTCGGAGATCACCGCCCCCCGCTGCACGTTGGTCCTCGCCGCGAGCACGCTCACCGTCGAGCTGGTCGCTGACCATGCCCATGCCGCCAAGAGGCCGCCGAGGCAGACGAGCGCGAAGGACGCCGCCGCGAGGAGCGGCCGTCGCCGAGCCTTCGACCCGCTCGCGATCTGGACCGGCACAACGTCGTCGCGCACAGTGAGAGGAGAAGTGTCGGCCCGCTGCGGGTCGGCGGTCGTGGTCATGGCGACCCCTTTGCCTTCGAGCTGGGTGTTACTGGTTGAGAACCTGCACCTCACCGATCGTGATGGTGGTGCTGTCGGAGAACTGCAGGGGGATGGTGCCGCTCTGCCCCAGACCCGCCCAGTCGACGTGCCAGTACGAGGTGGCGCGCACCGTGTAGCGGCCCTGTCGGTCGTAGCGGTAGCCGCACGTCGGGCTGTCGTCATCGCCGAACGAGTCCCGGTAGGCGGTCCCAGGTGTCCGGCACACCACGACCTGACCGTCCCCCATGGACCAGACGACCTTGTCCACTTGCGCGGTGGCCGTCACGGAATACGCCCCGACGGCGGCGGTCTTCGTCACCGGACCCCAGGTCTCAGCGTCCTGGCTCGCGTTCCACATCCAGACGGGCAGCCCGACGAGCCCAATGGAGCCTGGCCGGCTCTCCGGGACGATCCCGATCGATACAGCACGCAGATTCATCGTGCGTACCGCTCTCGTCACCAGAACTTTCGGATCCGGTGGCGCTCCATTCGGCGGTTCCGCAAGCCAGACGAGGTAGACGACCCCCACCAAGCGAGGATCGAGCGAGCGAGTGCACTCGAAGATCTGACCATCCGTGTGTCCAGCCCAGGCTGGGTCGTCCATTGGCGGCTGCGGCGACGCGGCTCGGCAATACGCCTGCTCCGACTGTGACCACCAACCATCACTGCTCTGACAGGGCACCTTCTTCACCTGATCTGCCAACGCGTAGGTACAAGGGGACCCCTTGGGAGACGGCGATGCTCCAGTCTCATGTCCCGGGCCGCTCGGCTGTCCAGGCCCTTCGATGACGATCAAGCACTCCCCACTCCCCGGATCTGGGGTAGACCCCGGGGGACATGAAATGGGGGCTCCCTGCGCAGCCGCAGGGACAATGGCCAAGCCTGCGAACGCGAGCGCAGCTAGGCAAGCGGCTCTCACTCCACCACTCAGCACGACGACCCCTTGAGAGTGTCCCGGACCACAACGTAGGTCCCTGAGGATGCCTTCACCGAGTACGAGAAGCGCTGCTTGTCAAGGCGATTCGGATTCACTTGCGAACGTCCGAGATCGTCCAAGAAATCGATGCTGCTGACATCCACGCAGGCGGAGACCACGTAGGAACCGTCCGTCGGGCCATCAACCCGAAACTCCCCCAGCGTTGCGGATCCCGTTTGGTGCCACCCCTTCTCTCTGTAGGTGAGTAAGGCGACTCTCCGTTGCTCGAACGCTTGGTCGCTCGCCACTTCTCTGAGCTGGTCGATGGACCGAGCGGGGTTCGCAGCCAAGTCATCGAGCAGGGCCCAATAACGCACGATCGCCTCAGAGGCGAGCCGTTGAGCGGTGGGGGTCCCAGTCTCCGACGGTGGCGGCGATGACGTCGACGGCGTGCTCGGAACCGTGCTGCTGATGGGAGCAAATGTTGAGGGCGCCGGGCTAGCAGTGCCACTTTCGCAAGCCGTCATTCCCAAAGACATGAGCGCGACGCCAGCCACGCTGACCGCGCTTCGAGCACCAACCTTGATCCATGCCATCGGCCCCTCCGACGTGCTACCGCCTCATTGCTGGGGTGGTCCCATCACGATGGCACGAATAGGGCGCGCCGTCACTGCCTGCCGAGGCCTGTGGATAACTCGTTTAGGGGTGCACAGGGATCGCCGCATGGCACGGTGACCGCTACAGGGTGCTGCGAGCGCTGGTGACTCCTCTCCAGCGCTGGCTCGCGACGCCACCCAATGGTCTGACGAGTAGATGGAGGTTGGTGACATCAAGCGCGATTGCTCATCAACGGGGTCCCCGTACTCAACCGAGGGCCTAGTCTCGTCCGTTGCTCACTACGAGTAGGTGTCACTTGGCCCCTGCGGCCGCCCCACTCCGCCCACTGTGGGCTAGAGGCTAAGCCGTGCGGACAGAAGAGGAGTCGCTGCTCTCAACCGACCATCCCAGACACCACTCACCACTCAGACAGTCACTCCAGCGAAATCAACGGTCGGCTTAGGTGGCCGAAACGCGGTGTCCTCTAAGTAGCGAAGGGTGAGCTGATTCTCACTGCCAACAAGCCATTTTCGGACTGTGATTCCTCGTTCGCCCGCGGTAAGCCCCGCGTACGCTGCGATCCTGAGATGATGGGTCGTTGGAGAGGTCCGGACGGCCTCTCGGAGCGCAAGCCGGCAAGCGTCCGCGTCCCATGTTGAGAGTCTCTGTGCAGCCAACGCGAAGAGCGGCAGCGAACTCCGACCGTCTGCCAGCACTGATGTGAAGTAGTCCCTTGTTGCCTTGCGCGGAGGTCGACCACGTGACCGAAGTGCCGTGCCAAAGTTCGCGATCGCCCATGGATACATGGCCCAAGGCGACGCAGCGTAGTCGAGGAACCAGTCCTGATAGTCGGATACGCCAACGGAGTCGCGAAATAGGCGCGCGAGATGATCGGCGCCGTGAGGCATTCTGTGCGCGCGATCCAAGAATTCTGGCACTTTGGCGAACTTTGAGTAAGAGCGCATACGCGTAGTGGCGAATCGCAGGGTTGTTCGGTCGGTCTTTTCTGGCCCTGCGAGAATCTCGTCCAGGAGCTGGTTGAGTCGTGACGAATCCTTCTTTCGTTTACGACGCTGGCTGCCGGTCTTCATGTTGATGATCAACATCTCGAGGCTCAGTTCCCCGTCGATTGCACTGTGCTCCATCTCCAACGCCTTTTCGACTGCTTCGTTGCCTTCAAGCAGTTGAGTCTTATTCGCGTTGAGGTTGAGACCGAGACTCGCCGCCTCGGATTGCAATTCCACCTGCGCCTGGCGAAGGGCACCGGCGTCTGCTCCAAAAAGCCACATATCGTCCATCCAACGTGCCCAAGAAGAACTTCCAGGGGTTCCCTTCTTTGGCTTCTCAACCACGCGGGAGTGGCCATGCAGAATCAAATCGAGGTCTTGGAGAAAGAAATTGGCAAGCACGGCCGAGGCGCTCGATCTCTGCGGAATGCCCGATCGCCCAGATCCGCCCTCCCAAGAGACCAGAAAATTGATCAAGCGCTCCAGCGGAATGCCGCCAGGCAAGACGTTTGCCAACGCGTCAGCGAGTTGCGAAACGGGTATGCTCGCAAAGCAAGAGGTTATGTCACTCAGAAGAAGGGTCTCATACTTATCTGCCGAGCCCAGCAGATGCGAGCGAAAGCGGTCCCACTCGTCGCCATTGCGTTCATAATATCCACTGACAGGCTCGCTAGGATGCAAGCGCCAACCGAAAACATGACGGTCCAGTCCACCGATCAGCCGAGAACTGAAGAAGTCGACTAGCACGCTGTAGGCGACCCGGTCTAGCACATCCAAGACCATGGCTGGGCGGGCGGCGAAGTTCTCTTTTGGCACATCGACGCGCGCTACCGGTGATACGCCACTCGCGCTGAGGCAGTCAAACAGTAGCCGTGGCTGCTTCGCCAGGTAGCGGTATTCAGGCCATCCCCAGGGGTCTCTATGCCAATCGCCTATTGCCTCACCCTCAAGGTTGCTAAGCGTTCGGGGAAGGTCGAGCATGTTGGCCCAATCGGGGCCACGTTGCGCCATGGCTCAACGGTACCCGAGGACTCGGAGCGATCGAAGTGCGTTGGCCCACGGATAGTCAGCTCTTTACTCATGGGCGGTCACTAAGCGGGAGAAGGAAGACATTGAGCAAATGGCTAGTCCTCGAAGCCACGCGGCGCATGGGAACTTCGGCAAGCTGAGTCGTGAACGCACCCGCCTCATCGAGCAGCAAGTCAACCTCCTACTAGAACGCCTCGCTGAAAGGTTCGACGGCCCACGGAGCCTGACCCGCTTTTCCGGACACCTGAGCTGAGGCGATGATCGTCTCGGAGAGGAGTCTGGGATGCCTGCTGCCAAGCCACCGGAGTTCCGGCGTCGAGCGGTGGAGCTGACCCGGGTGCCGGGTGCGTCGGTCGCGACGATCGCCAAGGACCTGGGGATCAGTGAGTCGTGCCTGCGCCGCTGGATGGCCAAGGACGACGTCGACGCCGGTCGCCGCGAGGGCCTGACCTCGAGCGAGCACGAGGAGCTGGTCCGGTTGCGGCGGGAGAACCGCCGCCAGGCGATGGAGATCGAGATCCTCAAGCGCGCCTCGGCCTACTTCGCGCAGGAGAACGTGCTGCCCCCCAAAATGAGCGCCCCGCTGGTCCGTGAGCTGGCCGCTGATGGGTACCCCGTCGCGGTGACCTGCGAGGTGCTGGGCATCGCCCGCTCCAGCTACTACGAGGCCGTGGCCCGGCCGCCCTCGAAGAGGGCGGTGGCTGACGCTGAGCTGGCCGTCACGATCGAGCGGGTGCACACAGACTCCCGGGGGACCTACGGCGCCCCGCGGGTGCACGCCGAGCTCAAGCTCGGGCTCGGCATCGCGTGCGGACGCAAACGCGTGGCCAGGCTGATGCGCCGGGCCGGCTTGGCCGGGGTGTGTCACCGCCGCAAGCGCGGGCAGCGCCCTGCGCCGGCCACCCACGAGGACCTGGTGCAGCGGGTGTTCACCGCTGACGCCCCGGATCGGGTGTGGTTCACCGACTCCGTCGCTAACGCTCCTCCCAAGCCCAGCACCGCGCCAGCGACGGCTGGGTGAACTGCTGCGCGGTGATCGACGCCTACTCCCGGCGGGTCGTGGGCTGGTCGATCGCCGAACACATCCGCACCGAGCTCGTCGTCGATGCCCTAGAGATGGCCCGCTGGCAACGCCGCCCGACACCGGGCACGATCCTGCACGCTGACCGCGGCTCCCAGTACACCTCGTGGGTCTTCGGCCACCGGCTGCGCGACGCCGGCCTCCTCGGGTCGATGGGCCGGGTCGCCTCCAGCGTGGACAACGCCCTGATCGAGTCGTTCTGGTCCACCATGCAACGCGAGCTCCTCGGCCGACGCACCTGGCCCTCACGCGTGGAGCTGGCCGCGGCGATCTTCGAGTGGATCGAGGGCTGGTACAACCCCCGCCGCCGGCACTCCACCCTCGGATACCTGTCCCCGCACGAGTACGAAGCCCTTCACACCGCCGCCATCACCGCGGCATGATCACCACACCGAAACTGTCCGGGAAACCGGGTCAGGCTCCCGCCCTCCGAAGCCCAATGTGAGTTGGTGTACTCAAGCATCAAGGTCGGCGAGTGGGTGAGGAGCACCGTATGCGTGACGATGATCTCGGCAATGCGGATGAGCAAGCGGCCGAAGACACAGCAGATCGATCGGTCGGAACGCTGGAGTTGTTCTTCGACCTGGTCTTCGTCTACGCGATGTCGCAGGTCACTGTCCTGATGCTCGCGGACATCTCCTGGGCGGGGTTCGGCCGCGGGATCCTGGCGCTCGCTGCTGTGTGGTGGGCGTGGGCCTGCTACGCCTGGCTGACGAACACCTCCGACCACGACGGACCCGGGCCTCGCCTGCTGCTCTTTCTCGCCATGGCGGCCATGCTGATGGCCGCAGTCGCGCTGCCGCAGGCGTTCGGCGCGCGGGCGCTGGTCTTTGCGCTTGCATTCCTGGCGGTCCGACTGATCCACGTCGTGCTGCTGGCTCTTGACGTGCGGGGCGAGGCGGACGTGGGTTCGGCCGCGCTGCGACTAGTCCCCACCCTACTCGCCGGCCCGGCAGTGCTGGTGGCCGCGGCGTTCTTCGACACGCCAGCACGAGAGTTGCTGTGGATCGTGGGCGCGGTGATGGATCTGTCGGGGCCGGTCCTGGTCGGGACCACCGGTTGGAGCGTGACACCTGCCTACTTCGTGGAGCGGCACGGGCTGATCATCATCATCGCGCTGGGTGAGGCGATCGTCGGGGTAGGCGCTGGCGCCGAAGCCGCTCTTCCGCGCCCGAGTGTTGTGGCGGCCGTCCTCCTTGCCGTGCTGATCGCGGCGGGTCTGTGGTGGTCCTACTTCGGTTATCTGCGCGGCGGTGCCGAACGACGGCTGCGCGGCACCAAGGATCGGGAGCGGTCAAGGCTCGCGCGCGACTCCTACAGCTACCTGCATCTGCCGCTCGTGGTCGGGGTGGTGTTCTTCGCTCTCGGGGTGCACGAAGCAGTCGCGGCACCGGGGGAACCACTCCCCTTGTTGCCGGCCGTCGCCCTGGCCGCCGGCGTCGCGATGTTCTACGTCGGCGACGTCGCCTACCGATGGCGCGACCACCACCAGCTCGCCACCGGTCGCCTGGTGGCCGCAGTGGGGGCTGCTTCGCTGATCCCGGTCGCGGTGGTGGCGCCTGCCTTGGCGGCGCTCGCCGGGCTAACCCTGATCTGCTTGCTGCACACCAGCTGGGAACTCTGGCACCACCCGGCGATCGGTCCGGTCGACCACTCCTGATCGTCCAGTGCCATCGCCGTGCAGACTCTCGCAACTACGGCTTGGGACTACCTCACCGGACGGCGTTTCGCAGGGGCTCGCCGACGGAGGCACGGCGCAGTCGCCACGCGCGTGTCGCCAGGTGGAGGTTGAGTTGTGCCTCGACGTTGTTGAGGTCGTGGCCCGAGATCTCGGTGATGCGGCTGATTCGGTAGCGCAGTGTGTTGCGGTGAATGGTGAGCGTCCTTGACGTGTCTGCGTACTTGCCCCCGTGGTCAAGGTAGGCCGCTAGCGTGGGGACGAGCTCGGTGCCGTGGCGACGGTCGTATCCCAATAGGTCGCCAAGCCAGTCCCTGATGAGGCGCTCGACTTCCTCAGCGTTGCCGTCGAGGGCGAGCAGCCGGTCTACTCCCAAGTCGGCGTAGGCGATGAAGCCATACGGATTGTGGGACTGCTGACGAGCCCTGAGTGCTCGTTGGGCTTGCTCATACGCACGTGGGATCTGTACCGGCGAGTTGGCCGGCTCCCCCTTGGCGATCACACCGTTGGTGTCGCCGTAGGCGCGCGACAAGTCGTTGAACAAGCGGCCCATGTCGACACCTCGGTGGGCGAGGGCGACGACCAGTCCCCGGTTCCGCACGACCAAGCAGGGCAGTCGCTGACGAGCCATGGCCATCCGGAGGTGATCGACGTCGCGGTCGTGCCCGAGGTGACCCCGCTCGGAGGACCATGCGCACACGATCAGGTCGTGCGGAACGCCGAGGTCGTGGCCCTGAGCGGATGCCCGGTCCACGGCAACGTCGGCCGGGAGCCCTTCAAGAAGGTCGTCGAGGAGGTCTCGACTCAGTCGGTTCTCCAGTTCACTCATCGCTGCGGCCTTTGCCCTCAGCAGCCCCAGTGCGACGCCCGCGTACCGCAGAGCGAATGATGCGTCGTCTCGGTCTTTGTCCGATGGCACCTCCAGTTCGATCGTGCCGAGTTCGGGGCGTCCGCCGATGACCTCCTCGAGCGAGGTTCGCTCGAGGACCGGTTGGTATGGGCCGGCAACCGTGATCCGGGTCGTCTCGTGCCCGAATCTGTCCCTCAGCACGACAGCGGAGCCAGTGAGCCGACTGAGTGAGGTGGCCACGTCGAGCTCAGTCCCGGTCGTCGATAGTCGGGCGAACTCCTCGAGCACCCCCTCACGGTGCCGCAGCGCCGCGACGGTGCGCGCCATCCCGTTATTGGCTGCATCGAGTTCGTGGGCGCGTCGGCGGTGGCGCTCGTGCACCTGCGCGTCCGCGAGCGCCGTCCCGAGGAGATCGCCCAACCGTTCGATGACGAACAGTTGTTCGGGGTCGAGCCGGGCGAAGCTGCGAAGGACCAGCTGGCCCGGAGCGCCGTTCAAGACCGCCACAGCCGTCGTCGACGTCCAAGAGTCGCCGTCGTCCTGCACGAATACACGTTCACCGGTTGAGGGGCTCGGTTCCGCCGGCTTCGTCGGCTCCCCGGGGGGCATGGTGATCCACTCCCGGTCCCGCTGGAAGGTGACGTGAACCAACTGGCAGCCGGTCACCGACTCGACCTCACGCTTCAAGACGTTGATGACCTCGTCCACGTCGTGACGTTGCATCATCGCCATGGACATCACCAGCAGCCCATCGAGGCCGGTGAGGGCACGCCGCAGATCCAGCTCGCCGGTTGGCACAACGGTTCCGGTTGTGGCGGGCTCGCAGGCGGTCATCTCTTGATCCCTGGCCGGCCCGCCCGGGATCCCCCCGTGCCGCAGGGACCCCACAGGTCGTCGCGCTGAGCGGCGACGCCTCCGTACATGCAGCACGGATGCGTCCCGGGATCCAGTCCGAGTCCGTGTGAGCTCATCGGTCCTCATCAACTCTCCGGGGCAGCGTTCCGCTCACCGTACCCCTTGCCCAGCGCACCCACCCGCGGGGAGTTGTGCACTCGAACCAAACCATGCCCCGGGACTTGGCCTGGTGCGCCCATGACGTTCTGGTGGTCGGCGACGAGTGTGGACTGGTCGGAGTTGCCGACACAACGATTGGAGAATCGCTATGAAGGCTGTCGTCTATCAGGGACCCAAAGATGTTGCGGTCACGGACGTTCCGGACGCCGAGATCGAACGGCCCACCGATGTGCTGGTCAAGGTCACAACGACCAACATCTGCGGCTCGGACCTGCACATGTACGAGGGGCGGACCTCCTTCGAGAAGGGCCGGACGTTCGGCCACGAAAACATGGGAGAGGTGGTGGAGATCGGCAAGGGAGTGGAGAAGATCAAGGTGGGCGACCGGGTCGTGCTGCCCTTCAACATCTCGTGCGGGTTCTGCAAGAACTGCGAGCGCGGGCTCACGAACTACTGCCTGACGACGCAACCTGACCCGTCGGTCGCCGGTGCGGCCTACGGCTTCGCCGAAATGGGCCCCTACGGCGGGGGGCAGGCAGAGCTTCTCCGGGTGCCCTTCGGCGACCACAACGCGCTGCGCCTGGGTGAAGACGCGCAGGACAAGGAGAACGACTACGTCATGCTCTCCGACATCTTCCCCACCGGCTACCACGCCACCGAGATGGCCGGCGTGATCCCGGGCGACAGCGTCGTGATCGCCGGGGCCGGCCCCGTGGGACTGATGGCCGCCCTGTCCGCGACCATCAAGGGCGCCGCGAAGGTAATGGTGGTCGATCGCCACCCCGACCGGCTCGCGTTGGCCGAGCAGATCGGAGCGATCGCCATCGACGACTCCAAGGTCGACCCCGTACAGGCTGTGCTGGACGAGACCATGGGGCTCGGGGCCGACCGTGGCTGCGAGTGTGTCGGCTACCAGGCCCACGACCCTGAGGGAAACGAAGACCCGGCTGCCACCTTGAACATGCTCATCAACTCGGTCCGGTTCACCGGCGGGATCGGCACCGTCGGCGTGTTCGTCCCCGAGGACCCGGGGGCCAAGGGCGAATTGGCCAAGCAGGGCAAGGCGGCCATCGACTTCGGCACCCACTGGTTCAAGGGACAGACCATGGGCAACGGTCAGTGCCCGGTCAAGAGGTACAACCGCCGGCTGCGAGACCTCATCGCGGCTGACAAGGCGAAGCCGTCCTGGATCGTCTCCCACGAGATCTCGCTGGATCAGGCCGCCGACGCCTACAGGAACTTCGACTCCAGGTCCGAGGGTTGGACCAAGGTCGTCATCAAGCCCGGCATGTCGAACGGCAAGAAGGCAAACTGATATGGCAGCAGATCTTCAGGGCAAGAGGGTCGCGATCCTCGCCACCGACGGCGTCGAACGCGTTGAGCTCGAGCAACCCCGCGAAGTACTGGACCGCGCGGGCGCTCAGACCGAGGTCCTCTCGATCCACGACGGCGAGATCAAGGCCCGTAAGAACGACCTGGATGAAGCGGGCGCGTTCACCGTCGACGGGCTGGTCGCCGACGCCTCGGTGGGCGACTACGACGCCCTGCTGCTTCCCGGCGGCACGGTTAACCCCGACCAGCTCCGGGTCGACGAGGGCGCCGTTTCCTTCGTCCGCGACTTCGTCGAGAGCGGCAAGCCAGTGGCGGCGATCTGTCACGGGCCGTGGACGTTGATCGAGGCCGGCGTGGCCGCGGGTCGCACCCTGACGTCGTACCCGAGCATTCGCACCGACCTGCGCAACGCCGGCGCCGACGTCGTCGACCAGGACGTGGTGATCGACAAGAATCTCATCACCAGCCGCTCGCCGGAGGACCTCCCGGCGTTCTCCGAGGCAATAGTGTCCCAACTCGCGGGCACCACGATGAAGGAAGAGGAGAAGTCATGAGTGTGACCAAGGGATTGCTGGTCAGGTTTGACGCGTTGCCCGGCAAGGAGGATGACGTGAAGGAGTTCCTTGACAGCGGCCGTGCGCTTGTCGAGGACGAGCAGGCGACCACCGCGTGGTTCGCGATCCGCCTCGGGCCGACCTCGTTCGGGATCTTCGACGTGTTCCCCGATGACGCCGGACGTGACGCCCACCTGTCCGGCCCTGTTGCGGTCGCTCTCGGCGAGCAGACCGGCACGTTGTTCTCCGAACCGACGATCGAGAAGCTCGACGTACTGGGCTCCAAACTCCCCGCCTGACACCACAGACCGGGAGCTGGCCCAGACAGGAGGGGTCGCTGCACGCGGTGACTTCGGGCTTACACAGCCCGCTGACGTCGTGGCAGCGGCCCCTTCTGCTGCGTCCTATCGCAAAGCACCAACAGATCGAGGAACCGCGACGACAGGAACTGACGACAGCGTTGCCACGACACGTTCACCCGAGGTACCGATCTGGCCTTTGGTAGACGCTGTTCAACGTCTCGGTCACTGCTGCACCGTGACACGCGCGAACCTCGCAGGCCGGGTGATGGGCGACGTTACAGAGTTGCGCGCTGTGGCCGATGAGGGGTCCGGCCGAATAACCGCGCCGTTACTGAGGTGACGCGGAAGTTGGCTTGGAACGCGGCCATATCCGCGTCCTGCGTGAGTTCGCGCGTCATCACCGTGACGACGCGGAAGGGACTGCTGAAGGTTCGGTTGACACCATGACCTGCCCCCCGGTTTGGTTTCCAGTCGTGGTGGTGAGTCGAGGGCCTGACTGGAAGGCTCCGACAGTGCCTCGTCCCTACCCTCCGGAGTTCCGCGCGCGAGCGGTCGCGCTGGTCCGATCCGGCATGCAGGTCAAGCAGACCGCCTACGAGCTCGGCATCAGCGCCGGTTGCCTGCACGAGTGGCTCAAGCAGGACCGGATCGACCGCGGCGAGATCACGGGCGTCCCGACGAGCGAGTCCGCCGAGCTGCGCGCGGCTCGGAAGAGGATCCGCGAGCTGGAGCGCGAGCTGGCGATCATCCGACAAGCAGCAACGTTCCTGGCGGAGGACAAGGCCCACCCAAAAGGATTCACCCGGTGATCGACCGACTGGCCGACGCCGGGGTCCCCGGCGACAACAGCTGCACCGTCCTCGGAGTCTCCCGGCAGGGCTACTACCGGTACAAGCGCCGCGCCCTGTCCAAGACCGCGCTGCGCCGCCAATGGCTCACCGGCCTGATCCGAGAGATCCACATCGCCTGCCGCGGCACCTACGGCTACCGGCGGGTGCACGCCGAGCTGACCATGGCGATGGAGGTCCAGGTCAGCTCGCGCCTGGTCTCGGTCCTGATGACCCAGGCCGGCATCCACGGTCTCCCAGGCCCTGCCCGGGTCGAGCGCCTGCGCGGGGTCGTCACCTCCGATGATCTGGTCAACCGCAAGTTTCACCGGCTGCGACCCAACGAGCTGTGGGTCACCGACACCACCGAACACCCCACGCGAGAAGGCAAGGTCTACTTCGCCGCGGTCCTGGACGCCTTCAGCCGCCGGATCGTCGGCTGGTCCATTGACTCCCGCCAGCACACCACCCTGGTCATCAACGCCCTCGACATGGCCGTCCGCAACCGCCGCCCCGGACCCGGCGGCATCGTCCACGCCGACCACGGAGTCCAGTTCACCTCGTGGGCCTTCGGCGAGACGATCCGCTTAGCGGGCCTCATGCCCTCCTTCGGCAGCGTCGGCGACGGCCTCGACAACGCCATGATGGAGTCGTTCTGGTCCTCGATGCAGACCTAGCTGCTCAACCGCAAGAAGTGGACGACCCGCCTCGAGCTCTCGAACGCGATCTTCGAGTACATCGAGATCTTCTACAACCGCCAGCGACGGCACTCCGCCCTCGGCTACCGCACCCCGATCGAGCACGAACTACTCTCCGAGAAGACACCCCAACCCGCCTGAGACTCACCACCGAATCTGGAAACCAGGCTGTAGGGCAGGTCAAAGTGTCAACCAGACCTTCAGCAGTCCGATGTGCGTCATTCGTCGTGTGTCCCGTTCCCTGGGGACGCTCACTTTCGTGTCTCGTTCGTGGGTGAGGGGAGATCGAGCACGCGGGATCGGCGCAGCCGCCAGACGAGGTAGGCCGTACCGAGTCGCGGCTTGCCGAAACCGTCGAAGGGGTCGAAGCCGAGCAGGGCGGAGATGGTCTCGATGCGGGTCTGTATCGTGCTGTGGTGCACGCCCGCCAGCCGCGCCGCCTGACGCACGGACTGCGAGTGGATGACCGCCTCGATCGTCGCGACCCCCACCCGTGGACCTCGAGCTCGGCCAGTCGGTCGGCGTCAGGCTGGGCGCTCGCCGCCGGGGCGTCGGCGAGCAGGCCGACCAGGCCGCCGTACTCGTCGGCGTGGACCGTCGGGACACGTGGCGGGTCGCACAGACGGAGAGCCACGAAGGCGGTGCGGAACGAGTGATGGAGGTCCTGCGGTGTGGTGGCGACCCCTACCCCCACCGGGCTCGCCTTGAGTGTCTCGTCGACGGGCTGCGCAGGGACGATGACGGCGTGGATCGGCCCGTGGACGGTGGGCACGACGTCCTCGGGGCCGTGGGGGTGCCGCTCCCAGACGGCGAACAGGGGTGCCGTGACGAGCCGGTAGAGGCGGCTTGCGCCGAGCCCGAGGGCCCCGGCGGCCGCCATGCGTTCGTCGACCGGGGTGTCCCCGTCGACGAGGCGTCCGAGGTCTCGTCGGTGGTCGGACCCGGTTCGACTGCGGCCGTGTCGGATCCGCACTGCGAGGGCGAGCCGTTCCACGATGATCGCGTCGTTGGGCAGGGCGTCACCGACGCGCTCGAGCCAGACGGAGAGTCCGTCCGCGGTGGTGGCCGTCGCGGGGACGGGTGCGGTCGTGTCGCGGAGGACCTCGCCTCGGGGGTTCACTCGCAGAGAGCGAACCGGTTGGTCCTGGTGGAAGCCGGCCACGCAGCCCGCGAGCGATGCGGCGGCCGACAGCAGGGCGCGGGTGTTGACGTTCCCGACGACCAGCTCGTCGAAGCAGGCGATGACGCGCAGGCCGAGGCTGGCGCTGGGGTCGAGTCGGGCGATGCGGCCGAGGAGCTCTTGCACGTCGTCCCCCCTCAGTCCGCGAGGATGGTCTCGAGCCAGGTGTTGCGGGCCTTGATCATGCTCTGGCCCACCGCGGTGTGGGGCGCGAAGATGTCGCACGCGTGGAACGCACCGGACCAGACGTGCAGTTCGGCGTCGCCTCCTGCCCTCCACAGGGCGTCGGCGTAGGCGATCGCCTCGTCGCGGAAGACTTCCGCTGCCCCGACGTCGATGAAGGCCGGCGGAAGACCACGCAGGTCCTCGGCACGCGACGGGGCCGCGTACGGGGAGACGGCCTCGGTTCCACAGGTGTCCCCGAGCAGTGCCCGCCACCCCGTCTGGTTGCTGACCCGGTCCCACACCCCGACCCCGTCGAACTGGTGCATCGACGTCGTGATGCCGCGGTCGTCGAGCATCGGGTAGTCCAGGACCTGCCCGACCAAGGGTGGGCCGCCACGGTCACGTGCTGCCAAGGCCATGCCGGCGGCCAGTCCGCCACCGGCGCTCGCGCCGGCCACGACCAGCCGGTCCGGCCGGATGCCGAGGGCGTCCGCGTGGCTGGCGGTCCATTCCAGGGCCGCGTACATGTCTTCGCGGGGATAGGGGTCGGGGAACTCCGGAGCCAGGCGGTACTCGACCGTCACGAGGATGGCGCCCATCCGGTCCACCCAGTCGAGGACGAGGTCGATGCCGCTGAACCGGTCACCGAACATCAGCCCGCCGGAGTGCGCGTACACCACCGCGGGCCGTGGGCCGTCCTGGCCCGGTGGGCGCAGGACCGACACCTCGAGGGGGGCCCCGAGGTGCCCCGGGGCGACGTGCTCCTCACACGCGATGCCACGGTCGCGCAGAACGTCGTCCATCGGGGGCGAGGCATAGGAGACGCGCATGAAGTCGATGAGATCGGCGGTGATCGTCGGAGGGAACATGCCGCCGACGACGGCCAGCCCGGCGCGCAGCTCGGCGTCGAACTCGGGGCGCAGCACCGGGGCCACGGTCATCGCCACCTCCTGGTTCACGAGGGCGTCCGCGGTGCGGTGATGCCCGGTTCTCGCACGGTAGCCGCGGCGAGCAGCACTGGCCAGCGTTCCTGGCGGTCTCGTGGTGGCGCCACCGCCAGGTGGCGGGTTGGCGGCGCCGGACTGCTGACGTCCGTCGGTTTCCAGCCGGACGACGGTGGGGCAGCGTCATCCGTGACCGGACGCAACGGCGCGGACGGCCTGAACGAGGAGGGTCGCGATGACGAGGAGCATCAACGGCGAGGCGATCGACGCGGTGCTGGCGGCGGCGGTAGAGCGAGGTGCGGTCCCGCACGTCGCGGCCATCGTGGCGGACGCCGACGGGGTGTTCTACGAGGGAGGAGCGGGGGTCCGCATCCAGGGCGAGTCCGAGGACCCGGTGACGACATCGACCCAGTTCCGGATCATGTCCATGACGAAGATGGTCGCGACGACCTGCGCCCTGCAGCAGAAGGAACGCGGCGAGCTCGACTTCGCCGCTCCCATCGAGGAGTACGTCCCGGAGTGGGCCGACGTCCAGGTGCTCGACGGGTGGGACGGCGACACCCCCCGACTGCGGGCACCCGCGACGAAGGCGACGGTGCACCAGCTCGTCACCCACACCACGGGCCTGGGCTACTGGTTCTGGAACGAGGACCTGGTCCGGTTCGAGGCCGCCACCGGCACACCCAACGTCGTCCCCGGATCCATGGACGCCTTTAAGGCGCCCCTGACGACGGACCCCGGGACGGCGTTCGTCTACGGCATCAACACCGACTGGCTCGGACGGGTCGTCGAGGCGGTCGCCGGCGCGACGCTCGACGTCGTCGTCAAGGAACACGTCACCGAACCGCTCGGCATGCACGACACGATGTTCCGGCTAGACGCCGGCCGCACCGAGAACCTCGTGACGGTCCACGTGCCAGGAGACGGCGGCTGGACCTCCGCCGGCGAGATCCTCAACCAAGAACCGGACTGGTGGGCCGGTGGCCACGGCCTCTACTCGACGCCGCGGGACTACATCCGCTTCGAGCGGGCCCTGCTGCGCGGCGGGGAGCTCGACGGCACCCGAATCCTCCGCCCGGAGACGGTCGATGACGCCTTCCGCAGCCAGATCGGTGACATCCCGTTCCCCGAGGAGATCCCGACCGCCGATCCGGCCACCACCGACACCCTCCACGTCGGACCGGGCTGGACCTGGGGCTACGGACTCATGATCAACACCCAGGACGTGCCGGGGCGGCGCCGGGCAGGAAGCGGCGCCTGGGCCGGGCTGTTCAACACTCACTTCTGGGTCGACCGGACGACGGGCATCTGCGCCTCGATCTACACCAACTCCCTGCCCTTCATCACCGAGAACGACGCCTGGCGCACCTACGGCGAGTTCGAGGAAGCGGTGTACGCGGCGCTCTGACATCCAGCGACGCGCGCCGGCTCCCGGAGAACCCGTCGGGAGCCGGCGTGGCACTCGCGTCTGAAGCCTGGGCTCGATGTCGCCATCAATGGAGACAGCCGTGCCGATGCCTCGCGCACGACGGCGCCGCAGCCAGTACTCATCGGGATAAGCGCGCGGTTCGGCACGTGCCCCACTTCGCCGCGAGCCGACCTGCCTCACCGCGTCGCGGCCGGATACGAGGCGCGAACCGCGTGGGGTAGGCGGGGCCCTCCCCGGCGGCTTATGCGGGGTCGACGCAGTCCAGCTGTCTACCTCTGACGCCACCCGCCAAGATTTGGGCGTTCGGAGACCAAGGTGGCGAGAACCCGGGGGCCTCCTTCTCCAATCGTAAGAGGCCTGCGGTTGTCGTAGATCAGCCCACTGCGAGTTTGAGCTTGCCTTCTTGATCTCCGGCAAATGTCTGATACGACAACGTCCCGCCCAATCCAGTCTCGTCAAAAACATAGAGCGCGATCGCCTTGGTCCCGCCCTCAATCTCAGAGGGCGCGACCCAGCCAGACGCGGTGCGGCGCAGGCCGTCCTGGGCGACGTAGGCAGGCGCTTGGTCGACGGTCGCGTTACGACTGGCCGAGACCTCGACGACGACGTACAAGTTGCCATCACTCTGAGCGCTCGCTCCGAGGAGCGTTAGTTTCTGTCCCAAGCCTTTGCCGGTCGTTACCTTCGTTGCGATCGTCTGGTTCAGTGGCTTCCGGCCGACCCAGGTGAGGATCTTTCCGTTCTGGTCGTACTCGAACTTGGTCCACGTCGTCACCGTCCTGGTGCCTTCGACGAGCGAAATGACGCGCTTGACCTCGTTAGGCGCGGCAGTCGTTGCAGGGGCCGTGGGCAGTTCGACGCCATTGACCTTGTGTGCCTTAATGAAGGCTTGGTGGTAGTCGAGGTACCGGGCTGCGGTGCTCTTGGGCGACACGTAGGTACGGGCAGTCCCGTAATCGTCCTCGAGCACGGCGTTCACGAACGCGACCGTGTCACTCCAAGTCTCGTCCGGGGCCGCCGCAGCCTTCGCGGACGAAGCGCTCGGGCTGGCCGAGACCGTCACTGTCGCCGCGGGCGCGCTCGCACTTGGCCCGCTACAACTCGTGCTGGCGAGCATCAGTGTCATGCCGACGCCGAGAACGATGAGTCTGTGCATGTTTCCCCCTCACGCCCGATGCTATGCCGTCCCCGAGGCGGATGTGGCGATTTCCGCCTCGCGAGGGCGACCCCTGCATAACGCTGCCACCAGCGCGACGATCGGATGCTGCAGCAACTGAGATGCAAAGCGACGATGAATGGCCGCTCATCGACCGGCGCAGACGGAAGGATGCAGAGCCTTACAAGAGCTATCCACCTGCGGTGTCGGTGGGAACTGCAATTTTCAGACCATGACCGAGATTGCGTACATGGTGCGGGAAGACTGGGCCCAGCGAGGCACCGCCATGAGGGAGAGCAGCGACCGCGTCCGTTCGTGGCTCGGGGCCGCTCGACCCGCGTGGGTGGTCGGCAAGCCAGAGAAATTCGACGACAAGCTGCGCAGCGCCGACCGCGAAACATCCGTGTATATCAGCGGTGAACGTGCCCCGCGACCCGTTATCGATTTCTCCCAACTTGAGAAAATCTCGTCGCACGCTCATGCACCCCAGATCGCCGCAGTCGCGCTGCATCCATACGAAGAGGAGGACTGTGAGGCGCTTCGAACAGTCGTTGCCCGGGAAGCAGATCGGTAAGGTTTACGTGCAGATCTGGGCACGCAACGACATGGTCCGCCATTGGCTGGAAGGCATCTGCGCCACCGACCTGCACCATCCAGCGCCGTCCACGCCCCCAGACCCTCTGCATCGTGCGGCCTGCGAGTTGATAGTCAACGAGGAGTACAACGGTCTCTCCACGGGCAACGGCAAAGCCACCCTTGTCCAGCTAGTTCGGTTCATTGAGGTCGAGAGGTACGCGGCAGACATCGACGTTTGGCTCCGCGCCTACTTTGCCGCCGGGGGGTCCTTCCGGCATGCCGCGACGGTGAAGAAGTTCGTTGGCGAGATCCGGGACGGCAAGCGTCATCGCGCGCCTCAACGATTCCGCCATGAGATCGTCAGCATCCTTCGCGAGCAAGTTGAGCGGGAGCGTCCACTCCCATCTGAGTGATGCTTGCAGGTCGCGCTCGCGACCTCGGCCTGACGGAGAGACCGGATGTGCCCGCCCAGCCAGCAGCCCAGAGTGAGGGTTGGCTCTAAGTCAGCTGGGTGTCCTCCATGCGCCTGCTGGGCGACTGACGTCAAGGCGCGTCTATCCGCCGCGTACAGCGCGCAGCTAGCGGGCTGGCAACGGCTTGCGATTCGCGCGATGCCGCAAGAGTGCAACGGGCCCGACCGGGGCGAGGGCAAGCGCGACAAGGCATCCAGCTGCACCCACCCCAGGAAACTGCATTGGGTCGACAGGAACCGCGAGCAGCGCAAGCCCGAGCACCCACAGGAACCACACGCCTACCAAGCCTCGGCGCCAAGCCAACACTCCAAGACCGTTCAGAAGTACGGCCACCCCGACAAGTGCTGCAATCTCAGACCCGGACATCCCCATGGCCGAGTGTCCCAAGTCGCCAGAGCGATTGGAAGGGCCTCCTTCCGCCTGCGGCATTCCGCCGCGAGCCGGACGGCCCGGGCAGCAGCCCTAGGGGACGTTCCGAGGGAGGGCCCTGGCTGCCTCATTAACAGGGTCAACCATTGACGCAGTGACGTCGAGCACGAAGAGTGCGACACCGGTTTGCTGGGCGTAATCGATTGCGCTCTGAGAATAGCCAGCTCGAGCGTAGAAGACAGTCAGAGCGCCGTGCTGGTTCGCACCGACGAGGCGTTGCACGTCCGGTCTGCCAACCGGGGTCGTTCGGTATTTGACCTGGGCGACAACTCCACGGCCCTCGACGTCGAAACCACCATCGCTCCCAGAGGGTGCACGGTGAGCATTTCGGAACCCGAGGCTTCGGAGGTGGTCGGTGGCCAGATCTTCTGCAAGCTCCCAAGGCGCGAGGCCTCCTGTCGAGGATTCAAGATCCTCGGAGGCGTTTCGGTGCATCTGGGCGCCTAGCGCCCGCGCCCTGGTTTCGATGTCCTGGGACAACTCGCGAAGCAGTGCAGCAAGGTATTCTCGACGTTGCGTCTGTCGCGGTTTCAAGCGACTGATCTCATGCTGGATGTGTTCGATAGTGGCGGAGATGACTCCCTCCCCGGCGTCCTTGGCTGCGCGTCGGTACGCCTCGACTGCGTCCACGACTGCGCGTCGCAACTGCCACAGCCACTCGTCCACCTGGCTCAGGCCGTAGGCGAGCCGCAGCAGGTAGGTGCGCAGATTCGACACGCTGAGATTGACACTGTGATGTGCGGACCTCAAGTGGTCCGACAAGTGCTGAGGCGCTGACTTTGGGAAGCCGTTGCGGACAGCGCTAGGAAAAGGGGAGATAGCCAACGGTGTCAGCCTCGCCGTATCGCACACGAGTGCCTCCGCGTGCGAGAGAAGTGTTGCGATGCCGACGGTGGATCGAACGAGGGCGCGACTGCGCAAGTCGGCCCTCGCACAGATTTCAGCCGTCGTGTGCGCGATGACAGCGGGGTCGTGTTGCCAGAACTGCCAAGTGTTTGGGGCCGGCCCCCACTGGCGCGGAGGCTTCCAGCGATCGGGTGGTGACCATCCGCGAGGGGCGCTTGGCCAGTTTGGAGGAGCCACCCATACCAGCGGGATGGTGTCGAGATTGTCGAGACGCCAAAGGTTCGCTGTATCCGCACTCTCCGCGTGGAGGATCGCAACTGCATCAGTGAGTTCGGCGACAGCAGTTCCATCGTCGAGACCTACGGCGCTCCATAGGTCGGCGACGGGCTTCGGCCATCCCAGTGCTGGTTCCCACATCGGCGGGGGGTACCAACCCGGAGGCGATGGCGGCCAGTGGGCGTCCGCGACGAAGGTGAGCCTGACGGAATCGACCGTTGTTGCAGACCCGGGGAGGAGGCTCGTTTCCAGGGAAGGATCGCACCACTCGTTGCCATCCCACCAACGCAAGGCATCCTGCTGTCCGTCTCGATACCAGCCGGGTGGTACCAATGGAGCCTCCTCATTCGCGCTTTCAGGGGTGCCTTCAAGATGGGGCGGTGCGGATCCCCTCGGTCAGCCGGCAAGCCGACCCGGCCGGACACAACATCAAACATATGACCGTCCTCGGACACTCGAGACTGTTGAGGCCGCGAGTCGCCCACCTGCAGGGCCGTGCCGACATCCGCTAGTGGCGGGCGCAGTTGACATCAAGCCGCGCCACTCCACCGAAAGGCGACGAAACGCCCCCAAGGCTGCTCTCCGGTCGTTTGGCGCCACCTGCGGTGGTCGGGCCTGCGTGGTTCGGCCAGAGGGAGGACGGCCATGTCAACCCTTCAGATGGTTGGGCAGCCTCGAATATGCGTCACATCTCCAAGTGCTCGCAGGCCCGCTCGAGGGCCATCGAGGCGGCGCACTCGAGGTCTGGCACGACTCCGACCTGCTCCTAGTTGGTCGCCGTGACAGTGTTGACCGATCGGGCGACCGGGACCGTCACCTCGAGGTGCTAGGTGAGGCGAGATGCCTCCGCCGGGTGCGCTCCGCCAGCTGTCGTCTCGCCGACAATGGTGGCGCGGCGGTGTGCTTGCAAGTTGTAGGCGAGCGCCTCGCAACCGGAGAACATTCACGCACTGGTCAGGACGCAGATCGGCACCTCATCGGGCAGGCGCGCCGCTGCCGGGCTGGTCCAGAACTGCCGGGCGTCTCCCGCCCGGTCGATGAGGTCCTGCAAGTGGATCGGCCGGCTACCCAGCAAATACCCGCAAATGAGTGCCACCGTCTCCGGAGTTCCGCCGCGCCCCTCGCGCACGTCGATGACAAGCCGCTCGACTCCCCTCAACAACGCGAAGGCCGCGGCGACGTGCCCCTCAGCCATGTGCACCGGAGAGGTGTACGGAGCGATTTCCAACAACCCCGTCCGAGAGTCGAGCCGCCCGACCGAACGCATCCCTCCAGCGTTCTGAATCGCCTCAGCGGCACAGTGCGCCTCCCAGTCGCCTGAGCCGTCGGACACACCGGCAGTCGCACGACGCACGCGCAGATGGCGGTCGTTGTTGACCGACTGCATGCGCGCGGTCAGCTCGCCAGCGATCTCATCGTCCATGCCCTCCAAGCGAACGCCACGAAGCCTGTCGGCGATCTGCTCAGCCATCTCGGGAAACACGTATTGCTCCCGGTCGATCTCGGCGAGGCGGCCATTCAGTCCTGTGTGCAGCATGCCAAGCAGTGCAACAGCGATCCCGGTCGACCACAACTCAAAACTGCCTGGTCCAGTAGGTTGCAAGAAGTGCGCCGACCGCTCACCCACCGCAGCGGTGTCGCGTTGGGCTGCGGTGGGCATCGAGTCACGTGACACTGACGCCAGACAACTCGCCTCGCCGCCTCAGGTTTCGCAAACGATGCCGTTGTGGCCTCGGTCTCGATACCAGTGCGCGCCGGCGTAGGTCGGTCAGCCCGCGATCCGCTAAGCCAGTCATCTCAGTGCCAGCCGACTTGGCAGCAGGTGGGTGTTCGGGTGCGCGTTTGCGGACGCCCGGGGGGACCGAAGACACCTCGCAGCCCAGATGAAAGTCATTGCCAATAGCGCGCCAAGACAACCTTCTCGGCCTCGATGACACCGGCCAGTCCGTGGGTCAGTGTCTCCGGCTGCTCCCCGTGAGTGCTCAGCCAAGCAGATCTGCTCTCAACCTCGCTGGGCATCACTCATCGTCAGACAAGCTGCGAGCCCCACTCGAGCGGGTTCCCGGTGCGCCCGCGAACGTGCCGATCGTCGGGATGAGGACGAACAACGCATCGACGGCGCTCACCTCGACCCTGATCAGCCGACCGCTTCGATAGGCGGACAACTCTCCCGCCGCAACCCGTCGCCGCAGGGTCTTCACGCTCACCCCCGTCCGCCGAGCTGCCGACGCCAGCGACTCAAGGTGTCGCTCCATGGTGACCGACATCTGACCACCTCCTCGATGCCCAAGGGCCACATGCGGGACCCGGTGGACCTATCTGTCTGCACGAAAGGCCGGCGCGCACCCTCCTCGATGACCAGCGTTCTGGCCGATGAATCGGTCCATCCCCGCTCGCGGCGTCCTCGCGGGGTGTCAGGCTCAGGGAACGCTGGCTGACAGCCCACGTCCCTCCCGTCGCGCACACACGGCTGGAACGAGTGATCTGTCTCCCCCTTCTCCTGACGGCTACAGGCCGATGGCGACTTCGCACACAGGTTGAGGTCGATCGCCGACGCCGGCTGGGGCGCTCCGAGTACGGACGCGAGGCGTGGGCCGAGGTCGACGGGCGCCGCTCCTTCAGGCTGCCCGCGCGACGGCCGTCGGCACAGCCATGGACGACCAACCTCGTTAACGGCCCGAGCCTGCCCCGCCGGGCCCATGGTCCGCTCCCCCAGTTGCCCGGCATCGCACGCGCACCGCACGACCCCGACAACCAACGGATGCTGTCCGTGGTCTGCCACGGCCGCCCCCGGCGCGGCAATTCAGTTCGCGCCTCCTCACGCGCTGCGCCGAGGTCTCGACCTCGGGGCGGTGCCACCTCGAAGCATCGCCCCGCCGGTGCCGCAGACCCTCGGCAGCGTAAAGAGCTCGGCGATGAGGGGCTGATCAGGCCCTCGGGGCGACCCCTGGTTCCCGCTTGGCCGTGGGCGCAGGACGGATGACGGCGACCAGGTGCGTAACGTCCTGGTGACGACGATGTCTACACGGCTTGCGGCCACGAACGATTGGGCCCACGACGACCGTCGGCACCAGCAGCGCTGCTGCCAGGACGATCAGGCGGTGGTCCGGCGCACCCGGGCGACGAAAAGCCAAGACCGGCCCCAGGAGCGCAGCTGTCGGACCGCTTCCGGCCGCGGAGGTCGACGGTGTGGTGGTCATGGGATTCATCCCTGCCGGCGGTGGTCGCCACCACAGCCAGACTCATCCAGTCCGTAGTCGCCCGGCCCCTCGACGCGTGCCACGCTCGCCCTCCCCAGCAGTCCGTACTCGGATCGTGAACCGCCCCGGCTGCTCAACACTCGATCACGTTAACGGCCAGACCACCACGTGCCGTCTCCTTGTACTTGACTTTCATGTCGGCTCCGGTCTCACGCATGGTCTTAATGACCTTGTCGAGTGACACGATGTGCGTGCCGTCCCCGCGCAGGGCGGTGCGGGCCGCAGTGATGGCCTTCACGGCTGCCACCGCGTTGCGCTCGATGCACGGAATCTGCACCAGTCCGCCGACGGGGTCACACGTCAGACCTAGGTTGTGCTCCATCGCGATCTCGGCAGCGTTCTCCACCTGATGCGGCGTCGCACCGAGCACTGCCGCGAAGGCGCCGGCGGCCATGGAGCACGCCGAACCGACCTCACCCTGACAGCCAACCTCGGCTCCCGAGATCGAGGCCGTCTCCTTGTAGATGACGCCAATGGCCCCAGCCGTCAGCAGGAAGCGGCACACCCCCTCGTCGTCCGCGCCGGGCACGAACCGCGTGTAGTAGTGCAGCACCGCAGGGATGATGCCGGCCGCTCCGTTGGTCGGTGCCGTCACGACGCGGCCCCCGGCAGCGTTCTCTTCATTCACCGCCAGCGCGTAAAGCGTGATCCAGTCCATCCCCTGCAGCGGATCCGGGCGATGCTCCTCGAGCAGCAACTTGCGCGAGAGCTGCGGCGCCCGCCGCCGCACCCGCAGGCCGCCCGGCAGCGTGCCCTCCGTCGCCACGCCCTTGGCGACGCACTCCTGCATCACGTCCCAGATGTGCATCAGGCCGGCGCGGACATCCGCTTCGCTCCGCCACGACAGCTCGTTCTCGAGCATGATGCGCGAGACCGACTGGCCCGTCGACTCACACAGGGCGAGCAGCTCATCGCCGGTGCGGAACGGATGCGCCACGGCGGTCGTGTCGGCGACGATGCTGGTGTCGCCGGCCGAGTCCTCGCCCACGACGAAGCCGCCGCCGACAGAGTAGAAGGTCCGCTCGGCGAGCACCCCGAGATCGTCGTCGAGGGCGGTGAAGGTCATGCCGTTCGGGTGCAGAGGCAGTGAGCGACGCCGGTGCAGGATGAGGTCGGCATCGGGCTCAAAGTGGATCTCGTGCTCACCCAGCAGCGAGAGACGCCGGGTGTCGCGCACCTGCCCGAGCAGTCCCTCGACGGCGTGCGGGTCGCACAGCTCCGGCCGCTCGCCGGATAGGCCGAGGAGGACCGCCTTGTCCGAGCCGTGCCCGTACCCGGTCGCGCCCAGCGAGCCGAAGAGCTGGACCAGCACCCTGGCGGTGTCCTTGAGCCGCCCCGCGTCGCGCAACCCCTCCGCGAAGAGGACCGCTGCGCGCATGGGCCCGACCGTGTGCGAGCTGGACGGGCCGATCCCCACCGAAAACAGATCGAAGACGCTGAGGGCCATCGTCAGGCTCCCTTCGCGGCGGCGACTGCGCGCACCGCCGCGGCGTGCAGGCGGCCGGCCCGGTAGGAGGAGCGCACCAGCGGTCCGCTCATGACGCCGGCGAACCCGAGCTCCCGTGCCACGACGGCCAGCTCGTCGAACTCCGCAGGCTCCACCCACCGCGACACGGGGTGGTGACGCAGCGACGGGCGCAGATACTGCGTGATGGTGACCAGGCGGCAACCGGCGGAGGCGAGATCGGCGAGAGCGGCGTCGACTTCGTCACGCTCCTCCCCCATGCCGAGGATGAGGTTGGACTTGGTGACCGCACCCCGCTCGGCGGCGTGCCGGATGACGTCGAGGCTGCGCTCGTAGCGGAAGCCCGGTCTGATCCGGCGGAAGATCCGCGGGACGGTCTCGATGTTGTGGGCGAAGACCTCCGGTGCCGCCTCGAGTACCTGATCGACGAGGTGCGGTCGACCGCTGAAGTCGGGCACGAGGATCTCCACGCCCACGCCCGGTGCCCGGTCGTGGATCTGCCGCACGGTCTCCGCCCACAGCCACGCGCCCTCGTCCTCGAGGTCGTCACGGGTGACCCCGGTGACCGTGGCGTAGCGCAGGCCCATGGTCACGACCGACTGCGCCACCCGGCGCGGCTCGTCCAGGTCGAGCGGCTGCGGTCGGCCGGTGGCGATCTGGCAGAAGTCGCACCGACGCGTGCACTGGTCGCCACCGATGAGGAAGGTGGCCTCGCGGTCCTCCCAGCACTCGAAGATGTTGGGGCAGCGCGCCTCCTGACAGACGGTGTGGAGGCCCTCGCGCTCCACGGTCCTGGCCACGGCGGCGTACCCCGGGCCCGTCCGTAGCTGTTGGCGCATCCACGGCGGCTTGCGACCCACCGGCGTCACCGCGTTGCCGGCCTCGACGCGCAGGAGCCGGCGCCCGTCCGGGGCGACCGCGGTCACGACGACAGCTCCGGCACCGCCGGGTACAGCGGGTGCTTGGCGGCGAGTGACTCCACACGCGAGCGCAGGCCAGCGGCTGCGTCGTCGGACAGCTCGGGCTGCAGGGCTGCGACGATCACATCCGCGACCTCCTCGAAGTATCGTGCATCGAAGCCCCGGGTCGCCAGCGCCGAGGTGCCGATACGCAGGCCCGAGGTCACCATCGGGGGACGTGGGTCGTTGGGGACCGCGTTGCGGTTGACGGTGATGCCGATGCGGTGCAGCCGGTCCTCGGCCTGCTTGCCGTCCAGCTCGGAGGCCACCAGGTCGACGAGCACCAGGTGCACGTCGGTCCCACCACTGAGCACCTTGAGCCCGGCCTGCGCGGCGTCCTGACGCATCAACCGGTCCGCCAGGATCCGGGCGCCCTCGAGAGTCCGGCGCTGCCGGCCCTTGAACTCCTCGCCCGACGCCACCAGGAACGTGACGGCCTTGGCCGCGATGACGTGCTCGAGCGGGCCGCCCTGCAGGCCCGGGAAGACCGCCGTGTTGAGCTTCTTGGCGATGGCCTCGTCGTTCGTGAGGATGATGCCGCCGCGCGGACCGCCCAGGGTCTTGTGGGTCGTGGACGTCGTAACGTGCGCGTGGGGCACCGGGTTCGGGTGGAGGCCCGCGGCCACCAGACCGGCGAAGTGCGCCATGTCGACGAAGAGGAAAGCCTCGACCTCGTCGGCGATCTCCCGGAAACGCGCGAAGTCGAGCGTGCGCGGGTAGGCCGACCAGCCGGCGATGATCATGCGGGGCCGGTGCTCGTGGGCCAGACGGGCGACCTCCTCCATGTCGACGAGGCCGTCCTCCCCTACGTGGTAGGGCACGACGTCGAACGTCTTACCGCTGTAGTTCAACCGCATGCCGTGCGTGAGGTGCCCGCCGTGCGCCAGGTCGAGCCCGAGGATGGCGTCGCCGTGCTGCAACAGGGCGAAAAACACCGCCGTGTTGGCTTGAGCGCCGGAGTGCGGCTGGACGTTGGCGAAACCGGCGCCGTACAGCGCCTTCAGACGGTCGATGGCGAGCTGCTCGACGACGTCGACGTGCTCGCAGCCGCCGTAGTACCGCCGACCGGGGTATCCCTCGGCGTACTTGTTGGTCGCGACCGATCCCTGGGCCTCCATGACCGCGAGGGGCGCGAAATTCTCCGAAGCGATCATCTCCAGGGTCGACTCCTGCCGGCGGAGCTCGGCGTCGAGCGCTGCGGCAACCTCAGGGTCGACCTGTGCGAGGCGCTGGTTGAGCAGGTTGTGGTCCGTCATCGCTCCTCCTCACCCCTGCTCAGCGAGCCGGGCGTAGGCGTCGGCGTCAAGCAGGCCATCAGGCGAGGCGACGCGCAGGCGCAGCAGCCATCCGGCACCGTACGGGTCGGTGTTGACGAGGCTCGGGTCCTGGACGACGGCGTCGTTGACCTCGAGCACCTCCCCGTCGGTGGGGGCGTACAGGTCGCTGACGGACTTCGTGGACTCGATCTCGCCGCAGGACTCGCCGGCGGTCACGGCGCTGCCCGCGTCGGCCAGGTCGACGAAAACGACGTCGCCGAGCGCCTCGGACGCGAGCTCGGTGATGCCGACGGTGGCGACGTCACCGTCGACGCGCAGCCACTCGTGGTCCTTGGTGTAGAGCAGGTCGGTGGGCAGATTCATGCTGAGCTCCTTGAGATGACGGGTGTCGGGATCGCTGGTCAGCGCGGCCGGCTATAGAAGGGCAGGGAGACGACGTCAGCCGCGACCTGCTGGCCGCGGACGTCGACGAGGAGCCGGGTGCCCGGCTCGGACAGGGCGGTGTCGACGTAGGCCATCGCGATGGGGTGGCCCAGGGTCGGGGACGGTGCTCCGCTGGTCACGAAGCCCACGGGTGACCCGCTCGCGGGGTCCAGCACGGTATACCCCGACCGCGGGGCGCGGCGTCCGTCGGGCCGCAGCCCGACCCGCACCCGGGTGATCTCGTGGTCGACACGCTCCTCGAGCGCGGCGCGCCCGACGAAGTCGCCCGGCTTCTCGAGCTTGACCACGCGACCCAGGCCCGCCTCGTAGGGCGTCAGGTCGGCACGGAGCTCGTTGCCGTACAGCGGCATCCCCGCCTCCAGGCGCAGCGAGTCGCGGCACGCCAGGCCGGCGGGGACGAGGCCGTGTGGGGCACCCGCCTCGGACAGCGCCTCCCAGATGCCGACGGCGTCCGCGGGGTCGCAGAAGATCTCGAACCCGTCCTCGCCGGTGTAACCGGTCCGGGCCAGGCGCACCGGGCGGCCGGCGACGCTCGCCTCCTGGATGGCGTAGTACCGCAGGGCGCCGAGGTCGGCGTCGGTCAGCCCACCGAGGATCGTCGAGGAGCTGGGCCCCTGCACGGCGATCAGCGACCAGTCGTCGCAACGGTCCTGGACCTCGGCGTCGAACCCGCAAGCGCGCTGCCGCAACGCGTCGAGGACGACTGCGGCGTTCGAGGCGTTGGCGACGACCATGTAGCGCTCACCAGCCAGCCGGTACACGATCAGGTCGTCGAGGATGCCGCCGTCCTCGTTGCAGATCATCGTGTACCTCGCCTTCGCGACGGCAAGGGCGCTGATGTCGCCGACGAGGGCGTGGTCGAGCAGTGCGGCGGCGTGCGGTCCGACGACCTCGATCTCGCCCATGTGCGAGAGGTCGAACAGGCCGGCAGCGGTCCGCACGGCGCGGTGCTCCGACAGCTCGCTGCCGTAACGCAGAGGCATCTGCCAGTCGGCGAAGTCGGTGAAGTGAGCGCCTGCGGCGTGGTGGACGGCGTGCAGGGCGGTGGGCTTGGACATCTTGGCCTTTCTGGGGTTCGGTGGACCGGGATTGAGGCGCTCAGACCTCGAACGACTCCGGTGGTGGGCATGAGCACACAAGGTGGCGATCACCGTGGCTTTGGTCGATGCGGCGCACCGGCGGCCAGTACTTGTTCGCCGTTGTGCCGGCGGGGTACACCGCCTCGGCGCGGGAGTAGGCGCGGTCCCACTCGCCGACCAGCAGCCCCGCGGTGTGGGGGGCGCCCCGCAGGGGGCTCGACTCCGCCGTGAAGGTGCCGTCGGCCACCGCGTCGATCTCCGAGCGGATCGCGATCATGGCCTCGATGAAGCGGTCGACCTCCCGCAGGTCCTCCGACTCGGTCGGCTCGACCATGAGGGTGCCGGCCACCGGGAAGGACATCGTCGGGGCGTGGAACCCGTAGTCGATGAGCCGCTTGGCGACGTCGTCGACCGAGACGCCGGTCGCCTTGGTCAGGGGCCGCAGGTCCAGGATGCACTCGTGCGCCACGAGCCCGGCGGAGCCGGTGTAGAGGGTCGGGTAGTACGGCGCCAGGCGCTTCGCGACGTAGTTGGCCGCAAGCACGGCGACCTTCGTGGCCTGGGTCAGGCCCTCGGCGCCCATCAGGCGCACGTAGGCCCAGCTGATCGGCAGGATCCCGGCGGACCCGCACGGTGCAGAGCTGACCGGACCGACCCCGTCGCGGCGGTTGAGGTCCGGGTGCATCGGGTGCGACGGGAGGAAGGGCGCCAGGTGCGCGCCCACCCCGACCGGGCCGACGCCCGGCCCGCCACCACCGTGCGGGATGCAGAAGGTCTTGTGCAGGTTGAGGTGCGAGACGTCACCACCAAAGGCCCCGGGCGCCGCCAGACCCAGGAGGGCGTTGAGGTTGGCGCCGTCGACGTAGACCTGGCCGCCATGCGCGTGCACCACCTCGCACAGCTGGGTGATGCCCTCCTCGTACACGCCGTGCGTCGACGGGTAGGTCACCATGATCGCCGCGAGCTGCTCGGTGTGCTGCTCGCACTTGGCGCGCAGGTCCACGAGGTCGACGGTGCCGTCCTCGAGGCTCTTGACCACCACGACCCGCATGCCGGCCATGACCGCCGAGGCGGCGTTCGTGCCGTGCGCGGAGGAGGGGATGAGGCAGACGTCGCGTGCCTCGTCGCCGCGTGACTGGTGGTAGGCACGGATGGCCAGAAGCCCAGCGAACTCGCCCTGGCTGCCGGCGTTGGGCTGGATCGACACCTTCGCGTACCCCGTCACCGCGGCCAGCCAGGACTCCAGCTGGTCGACCAGGGTGGTGTAGCCGCGCGCGCTCTCGGCCGGCACGAAGGGGTGGACGTTCGCGAACCCGGGGAAGCTGATCGGCTCCATCTCGGTCGTCGCGTTGAGCTTCATGGTGCAGGAGCCCAGGGGGATCATGCCCCGGTCGAGGGCGTAGTCCTTGTCCGACAGCGAGCGGAGGTAGCGCAACATCGAGGTCTCGCTGTAGTGGGTATTGAACACGGGGTGGGTGAGGAACTCCGAGGTACGCAGCAGCGCCCGCGGCAGACGATCGCTGCCGCCGTCCGGCGCCGCGCCGCCGGCACCGAACGCCTCGAGCACGACGGCGACATGGCTCGGCGACGTCGTCTCCGAGCAGCTCACGCCCACGTGGTCCTCGTCGACCCGCCGCAGGTGGACCCCGCCGGCAGCAGCCTTCCCGAGCACCTCCGCGGCCCGACCCGGCGCCCGGGCCAGCAGGGTGTCGAAGAAGGAGTCGTGCAGGAGCTCCACACCGGCCGACTCCAGGCGGTCGGCCAGGACTGCAGCGGTGCGGTGGACGCCCCGTGCGATGGCGCGCAGGCCTTCCGGACCGTGGTACACGGCATACATCGACGCCACGACGGCGAGCAGTACCTGGGCGGTGCAGATGTTGGAGGTGGCCCTGTCGCGGCGGATGTGCTGCTCGCGGGTCTGCAGCGCCAACCGGTACGCCGGGTGGCCGTCGGCGTCGATGCTGACCCCGACAAGCCGGCCGGGCAGGCTACGCTCCAAGCCTTCTCGAACGGCGATGTAGCCAGCGTGAGGGCCGCCGTAGCCGAGCGGGACGCCGAAGCGCTGAGACGAGCCCACCGCGATGTCGGCGCCCCACTCGCCCGGCGCGACGAGCAGGGTGAGGGCGAGCAGGTCGGCGGCCGCGGTGACCAAGGCCCCGCGCTCGTGTGCCGCCTCGACGAGCGCGCGGTGGTCGGAGACCGCCCCGGACGCACCGGGGTACTGGACGACCACGCCGAAGAGGTCTCCGTCCGGGAGTCCGTGACCGAGGTCGGCCACGACCACCTCGACACCGATGGCGCGGCACCGGGTCTGCAGCACCGCCAGACTCTGGGGCAGCAGGTCCGAGTCCACGACGACGCGTTCGGCCTTGACCCGGCTAGCGCGGCGCATCACGGTCACGGCCTCGGCCACCGCCGTTCCCTCATCCAGGAGCGAGGCGTTGGCGGTGGGGAGCGCGGTGAGGTCGCCGATGAGGGTCTGGAAGTTGATGAGGGCCTCGAGCCGGCCCTGACTGATCTCCGGCTGGTAAGGCGTGTAGGCGGTGTACCAGGCCGGGTTCTCGAGGACGTTGCGGCGGATCACACCTGGCAGCACTGTGCCGTGATAGCCGAGACCGACCATCGGCTCACCGGGCTCGTTGCGGTCAGCCAGACCACGCAGCTCCGCGAGCACCTCCTCCTCGCTGGCCGCGGCCGGCAGTCCGAGCAGCTCGGCTGACCGCAGGCCCTGGGGCACGGCAGCATCGACGAGCGAGTCGAGGGATTCGTACCCGAGCTCGGCCAGCATGGCGGCCTGGTCAGCGTGCGCGAAACCGATGTGTCGGGCGACGAAGGCGCCGTGGGCAGGGTCGATGGAGTCGACGGACATGGGCGGGAGGCTCCCTGGGTCGGGTGTCCGCACTGAGGACACCGTTGGATAGGTGACCTCCCCGCTCTGTCATGGGCCTGAGAGCTTCACCGTCACGTGGGGCGGCTTGCACCGTGGGCGCAGGCCGATGTGGCCTGACTTTTCAGAGTTCGCCTCATTGCAGCGGTCATGGGGGCCTGAGAGATTCGTGGGGAGATTTGCTCCTTCGGCGCCCGACCGTGGTGTCGGCCGGGACTCTCCCGCTGCAGTTCGAACGGCGATGATGAAATTGTTGGAATGGATGTTGGCATACCCGGACATCCAGTGTGGGTGGCGCAACGCGTGCGCCACCCACACCGTGACGTCACACGGAGGCCAGCGCTTGGGCGGGTAGGCCCGGTGCGTTGCCGATCTCGTGGTTCGCCATGAGGGTGACGAGGTCGTACACCACGGTGGCCGCCGCGACGGTGGTCGTTTCGGCATGGTCATAGTTGGGCGCGACCTCGACGACGTCGGCACCGACGATGTTCAGTCCGTTGAGCTGACGCAACATTGCCAGGAGCTCGCGACTGCTCAGCCCACCCGCCTCGGGTGTACCCGTTCCTGGGGCGAAGGCCGGGTCCAGGACGTCGATGTCGATGGACAGGTACACGGGGGTGTCTCCGACCCGCTGCCTGACCTGCTCAACGGCAGCGTCGATGCCGATCCGGTCGAGGTCGCTAGCGCGGATCGTCTTGAAACCGAAGTCTGCGTCTTCCTTGAGGTCAATCCGGTCGTAGATCGGACCGCGAATGCCGAGGTGCATCGAGTGGTCCTCAGCGAGAAGGCCCTCCTCGAAGGCCCGGCGCAGCACGGTGCCATGGGTCACCGGTGCATTGAAGTAGGTGTCCCACGTGTCCAGGTGCGCGTCGAAGTGAACCAGGGCGACGGGTCCGTGCTGTCGGACGACGGAGCGCAGCATGGGCAGAGCGATGGTGTGATCACCGCCGACGGCGATGACCCGTCGGTCGCCGCTCCCCCCCTGCACGTCGTGAGCATGCGCCTCGATCTGCTGGATGGCCTCGTCGATGCTGAAGGGCGTGCACGCTACATCTCCGGCGTCGACCACCTGGACCCGTTCGAAGGGAGCCACATCAAGCTCCACGTGAAAGGCAGGGCGGAGGTGGCGTGAGGACTTGCGGACCTCCAGGGGGCCAAAACGAGCACCGGGCCGGAACGATGTGCCGCCGTCGAAGGGCACCCCCAGGACAGCGATGTCGTAGTCGCTGACCGTGTGGATCTCGGGAATGCGGGCGAAGGTGGACAAGCCGGCGTAGCGCGGGACCTCCGTGCCACTCACAGGCCGGACGGGGTTGGGAACGCGGGTGCTCATGGCTTTGCCTCCAAGGCTGAAAGGGTCGTGTTCGTAGGTGTCGTGGAGTCGTTTTGAGATCGACCGGAGGCGTCAGACAGGCTGCGACCCGCCGTTTCCACACCCCAGGCAATCGTGACTGCGAGGCCGACGACGGAGATGGCCGCTCCGGCAAGCAGCACCCAGTTGACCCCGTGATCGAGGGCAAAGGGCATGAGGTACACCGCGACGGCCGCACCGATCCGGCTGGCCGCCGTGCCGATACCCACGGCCGTCGCACGGACCTCCGTCGGGAAAAGCTCGTTGGGGTACACGATCTCGAGGAAGTTGGATGCGCCCGAGAGCAAGGCAAACGCGCAGATCGCGCCGAAGACAAGAATGAAAGGCAGCCCGGGGACCAAGCCGGCGACCCCCCAGATCAGCGCGATCCCGGCGAACGTGTAGACGAGGAGCGCCTTGCGGCCGATCTTGTCGACCAGGAACAAGCCCGGCACACCGCCAACCACGAAGAGGGCCGCCAGGAAGACCTCCGCGCCGTTTCCAGTCAGGCCCACCTTCGCCAAGATGTCGAAGGAGAATGAGTAGATCGAGAGCAGCGGGATGACCTGGCACATCCAGAAGAGGCTCACGAAGAGTGTGCGAGTCAGGTACGGAGGGCGAAACACCGATGCGAGAGTCACTCGATGCTCCGGCTCCGGCTCGCCGAGATGCTCAACTCCGTACTCGGGGCCGTAGACCTGCTTGATTGACCGGTCTGCTTCTTCAACGCGGCCCTTGTTGATGAGCCACCGGGGAGACTCGGGCGTACCCAGCCGCATGATCAGGGTGCCAACAGCAAAGACCGCCGCGCTGGCCAGCATCCAACGCCAGGCAGCATCACCAGCCAGGTTCGTACAGATGATGGCGACGACCGGCGCGGCGGTGGCGCCGACGGCCCACACGACGAACGTGGCCCCGAGCATGCGTCCTCGGTACCTGGACGGAAGGTACTCCGCCAGCAGTGACGTCGCGATCGGGTAGTCGGCGCCGATCGCCATCCCGATGAGGAACCTCAACACGATGAGGTGCCACACCTCAGTGGCGAAGAAGCTCAGCACCGAGAAGAGGGCAAGGGCTAAGAGGTCAAGGATGTACATCACATGACGACCCACCCTGTCGGTGACCCACCCAAAGACACCGCCGCCTACGAAGATGCCGACGAGGACCGCGGCCGCAATCATCCCCTTGTCCGCGCTGGTGACCGTGAAGGACTTCCCCATGGTTGCCCAGGTGAAGCCAATGATCGCGATGGCGAACCCGTCGATGAATGGGCCGCCCGAAGAATAGAGAGTGAGCTTCTTGTGAAACGCAGTCAGTGGGGCCTCGTCGATGAGACCACTGGATGAGGACATCTTGAGCTCCTTCCCGCAGCGCGGGTGGTGCGGAGGTGGTGGCAACTGCCTCGGGCGGGCCGATGCAGAGGAAGAGCTGCTCTGTGTCGAAGAGACTCCGCTCTCGCGACCCTCTTGGGAAGGATGACGGCGCTCGAAGATTGATCTCGGTCGCTGTGCAATCGCACAATAGGTCTATGGCGATTGCCCATCTCGGGCGTATCTTGACCGTCATGGGCATCACCGTCGGCGAACTGCTCGACATGCCGCACCTCCACCTGCGCCTGCACTCGGGAAGCGCCGGCTTGGTGCGGGAGACGACGTGGACCCATACGTCCGATCTCCCACAGCCGTGGCAGTGGCTGACTGGAGGGGAGCTGTTGATGACCAACGGCATGTCCTTCCCTCGCAGGGCATTGGATCAGGTCCACCTGCTGGAGGAGTTGGACCGAGCAGGGGCGTCAGCGCTGGCCATTGGGGAAGAGATGTACTGCCCTAGGCTGACCCGACGGTTCACTGAGACGAGCGACCAGTTGGGCATCCCCGTCCTATGGATTCGCTACCCGATGCCCTTCGTGGCGATTTCCCGCGCCGTTGCCGAGGCAACCCTGCTCGAGCAGTCTCAACGCCTCATGCGCACCGCACGCATCTACGACGTCATCCGGCGTACCACCACCGGCGGTGGTGACAGGTCAAGGGTGGCGCAGCTGATCGGTCAAGAATTGCGCTGCCCGGTCTTCATCTGCGACCGCTTGACCGGCCGCTCTTACCACCCCAGTAGTGCCAGCCCTCCGCCCGCCGTCAGTGAGGCGGTACGACGGGCATCGGCCGAAGGCGTCATCACAGCGGGAGGCCGTTCGTTCACTTCATCCGACGGTGCTGACGTGTTGGTGTTGGAGGTTCCTACGCATGAGCAGGCCCTGCTTGTCGTCGTCCGCGAGGGGGGAGCGGCGCTGGACGCCATCCTGCTTCAGCATGCGGCCACCGTTGCAGCGCTGGAGCTGTCCCACCTGCATCTAGCACTTGAGCATGAGCGTCGCGCCGGCGCGGAGTTGATGGCACAGCTGCTCGAGGGCCGGATCCAAGAGCGGGCGGCCCTGGACCAGTTGAGGGTGTTCAACCTCGAGGCCCGAGAGAGCGTTGCCGTCTCTGCCACGGCCGCTGACATCGACCAATTGCGCGACCTGCACGTCGCTCTCTGGCGCATGGGAATTCCACACGTTGTAGCGCTTCGTGGTGACATCGCGCATGGGCTGATCCCCTCTGGTGAGAACGTCGTCCCTGACCTGATGCGTGCCTTGGGCCCATCCGGACGGCTCGGGATCAGCAAACCGCTGGTCACGGCCAGCGGTGCCGCCGATGCTGCGCGAGAGGCGACTTGGGCGCTTGGCACCACACGAAACTCGACCGAGCGGGTGGCGCGATATGGGAGCGTGAGTTCTTGGGGAGGGCTGCGAGATGTGGATGATGCCCGAGCCTTGGTGGAACAGTGGCTAGGACCGCTTTTGACCCACGATGCCCAGCACCACAGCGACCTCGTGGCAACACTCTCTTCATTCCTCAGCAACGGTCGGAGCTGGCAACGGACCGCCAGCGACCTTAATGTCCACCGGCAGACGGTCCTCTATCGCATCCACAAGGTTGAGGAGCTCACGAACACCAGCGTGAGCCAGACCGCTCATCTTGCACAGTTCTGGTTGGCCCTTGAGGCGCGCTCACTGCTCGGCGGCGAGCTAGCGCCATAGCCGGCTTCTCCGTTCCGAGTTCACACCATGTCCGTCCGTCCAGGGCTCGACCGGACGCCTCGGCGAAAGACCGGGTTCGCGCACGCGACCAACATCGACTGTCGGCCGGGTGACGAATGCGCACACAGCCGCGGAGACAGGCCATGGCCACCGCTCGTCGTGCAACGCGCAGAATCACAGCGCGACGGCTTCGCGCCACTCTGAGTAAGGCCAGCACCGGGGCCGCCCGCACACGCACCGAATCTGCCTCGCGACGCCGCGACGGACGTACGACGTGGCCTTCACCGGCCCACAACCACCTCTCCCCCGGGGTCGATGAGCGCTTGGCCCATCCCGGAGCCTGCATCTGAGACCGCGGGGGCTCACCGAAGCAGGGCACCGGGGCCGCGACAACGCGACCGGTTGGGCGCCTTCACGCCGTTCGGAGCGGGTCCGCAAACGATGCATATCCGATGCAACCGCGCAGCCAAAGGGCCTCTGTCCGGCGTTTCCGCTGGTCAGAGGCCCTTCGCGTGCGCTCCCCCGGTTGGACTCGAACCAACAACCTGCCGATTAACAGTCGGCTGCTCTGCCAATTGAGCTACAGGGGAAAGTGCTGCCGCAGGGTCGCCGCAGCAGCGCCGCAACGATAGCAACACCTGGGCCGCCCGCCGAAATCGGGGTCAGTCCAGCCCGACCTGCTCGCGCACGCGGTCGATGCCGGCCTGGACGTCGTCGGCGACACCGGGGTCGGAGATGCGGACGCCACGCCCCAGGACGGCCTGGCTGAGCAGCGCGTTCGTCGCGAGGTCACGCCGCACGACGACCTTGGCCGTGCCCTTGCGACCGACCTCGATGGTCTCGGCGAGGACCACCGACGCCTGCACCCGCTCCCGCAGGGTCTCGGGGAACATCCCCGGCTCGGTGAGGGCGACACGCAGCGGCGGTTCGTCGTCGACCCACGTGATGCGCAGGACGCCGTCGTCGCTCCACAGGCCGGCGTCGACGAGGTGCCAGGGGCGGGCGCTCCGCAGGACGGGCGCGGCCCCCTCCCCCTCGCCGGAACCGACGACGTACAGGCGGTGGCGCCCGGCGACGAGCGTCGTGCCGAGGCCGTCCGTGGCCCAGGCGAGCAGCTTCTCGCCGCCGGAGGCGTCGACGGCGGCCGCCACGTCGGCGGGGACGGCGGGGGCGCGCAGGCCCGTCCAGCGCAACCTCACGACGACACCCCCTGCCGCAGGCGGACCCGTTCCAGCTCAAGAGCGTGCAGGGCCGTCGTGCGCTCGCGCAGCGCCTCGGCGTCGACGTCGGGATCGTTCTGCACCCGCCGCAGCGAGGCCATCGCGTCGGCGATGCGCCGCGTCAGGTGCGCGTCCCGCACCCCCGTCGCGAGGCTGTCGAGGTAGCGCTGAGGGGGCATCCCGGTGGAGGCGTCGTAGCGGACCGGCAGCGGCGCGACGGACAGCTCGGCCACGAGCGGACGCACCGGCGCGGCGACGGCCTCGCCGACGGCGGCGACCCAGCCGGCCGTCGAGCCGGTGCGGTGGCCGGCGGCCGCGGCGATGCGCACGCCGTCGAGCACCGCCCGGTGCGCGGGCGCGGTGAGCGCCTCGGTGGGCAGCCCGTCGAGCACGGACTCGGGGTACTGCGACGGGTACTGGAGCATCGTCTGGAGCAGCTGCCGCTCGGCGGCCACCACCGGGTCGCGCAGGTCGGGCATCGGCATCGCCGGGCCGCCCTCTCCCGGACCGGGTTCGGCGACCTCGTCGGTGCCCGTCTGCCGGCGCTCCGGCCCGTCGTCGGGGACGGCGAGCTTGCCAGCGCGGCGCACCGCGTCGGCCACCTGCTCGACCTCGACGCCGAGCCAGCCCGAGACCGTCCGGACGTACTCGGGGCGCAGGCTGGTGTCGCGGATCGAGCCGATGATCGGCGCCACGGCCTTCATCGCCTGCACGCGCCCCTCGGCGGTCTCGAGGTCGAAGCGGCGGATCGTCGTGCGGACGGCGAACTCGAACATCGGCACGGCGTCGTCGACGAGGGCGCGCACCTCGGCGTCGCCACGCGCGAGGCGCAGCTCGCAGGGGTCCATCCCCTCCGGCGCGACGGCCACGAACGACTGCGCGGCCCAGCGCTGGTCCTCGCCGAACGCCTTCATCGCGGCCTTCTGCCCGGCGGCGTCGCCGTCGAAGGTGAAGACGACGCGGGCCGGGGCGTGGTCGGCCTCGTCGCGCATGATGCGGCGCAGCAGCTTGACGTGGTCGACGCCGAACGCGGTGCCGCACGTGGCGACGGCTCCCCCGACGCCGGCCAGGTGCGCCGCCATGACGTCGGTGTAGCCCTCGACGACGACGGCGCGCCGGTCGGTGGCGATGGCCTTCTTCGCGAGGTCCAGCCCGTAGAGCACGGTCGCCTTCTTGTAGATGGGGGTCTCGGAGGTGTTGAGGTACTTGGCGGCGATGCGGTCCTCGTCGAAGAGGCGGCGGGCGCCGAAGCCCACCGTGTCGCCGGTCGTGTCGCGGATCGGCCAGACCAGCCGGCCCCGGAAGCGGTCGTAGAGGCCACGGCTGCCGCGACCGCTGAGGCCGGCCGTCGTCACCTCGTCGTCGGTGAAGCCGCGCTGCAGCAGGTGCCGCGTCAGCGCGTCGCCGTCGGCGGGGGCGAACCCGACCCCGAAGGTCTCGACGGCCTTCGAGTCGAAGCCTCGTTCGCGCAGGAAGTCGCGTCCGACGCGGGCGTCGGCGCGGCCGCGATCGAGCAGCATCCCCGTGTAGTACTCCTCGGCCACCCGGTGGGCCTCGACGAGCCGCGAGCGCTTGCCGAGCGAGACGCCGCCCTCGCGCGGGCCGCCGCCCTCCTCGTAGCGCAGCTCCATGCCGACCTTGGCGGCGAGGCGCTCGACGGCCTCGGAGAACGTGAGGTGCTCGACCTTCTGGACGAAGCTGATGACGTCGCCGCCCTCGCCGCAGCCGAAGCAGTGGTAGCTGCCGACCGCCGGACGCACCGTGAAGCTCGGCGTCTTCTCGTCGTGGAAGGGGCACAGGCCCTTGAGGGACCCGACGCCGGCACCGCGCAGGGTGACGTGGTCGCGCACGACGTCCTCGATGGAGGACCGCTCCTTGACCGCGGCGATGTCCTCCGCCTTGATGAGACCCGGCACCCGACCTCCCTTCGTCCGCTGCCGAGTCTAGGTCGTGCCGGCGTCAGGCCGTCGGGCGGCGGCACCACGCCCGGTGCAGCGCGAGCGCGCGGACGTCCGTCAGCGACGCGACCTGGTCGACGACGACCCGCAGGGCGGCCGCGTCGTCGCTCGCGGCGTCGTGGTCGGCGCGCAGGTCGGCGTCGAGCCGGGCGGGGTCGGTGCGGTACGCGTGGACGAGCTCGGCGACGACCTCGCGCTGCATCTCGTAGACGGCGACCCGCTCGGCGGCGAGCATCACGTAGTGCGCGGCGACGGCCTTGAGCACCGCGCACTCGGCCCGCGCCTCGGGCGGCACGACGAGGGTCGCGCCGTGGCGGGCGAGGGCGGCGTCGCCGTGCGCCGCCCTGGTCGCGACCTCGACGGCGACGGCGAACCGGCCGATGAGCCGCGAGGTCATGTCCTTGAGCGCGGCGAGGGCGGCGCGGGAGCCGTCGTGGATCTCGGGCACCGCCCCGGTCGCGAGGACGCGCTCGAGCGCGGCGCCGAGGACGTCGGCGCCGAGGCCCGGCTCGTAGACGCGCCCGGCGACCTCGAGCACGGCGTCGACGTCGGCGCCGTCACGCAGCCGGCGCGGGTCGAGCCAGCCCGAGGCGATGGCGTCCTCCACGTCGTGCACCGAGTAGGCGACGTCGTCGGCCCAGTCCATCACCTCGGCCTCGAACGCGCGGCGGCCCGCGGGGGCGTCGGCGCGGAACCACGTGAAGACGTCGAGGTCGTCGTCGTAGACACCGAACTTGGTCGTCGGCGTCGGTCCGTCGCCGCGCCGCCAGGGGTACTTCGTCGTCGCGTCGAGGCTGGCCCGCGTGAGGTTGAGCCCGGCCGGACGGCCGTCGGCGTGCGAGCGCTTGGCCTCGAGGCGGGTCAGCAGCCGCAGGGTCTGGGCGTTGCCCTCGAACCCGCCGATGCCCGCCGCCACGGCGTCGAGCGCCGACTCGCCGTTGTGCCCGAACGGCGGGTGGCCGAGGTCGTGCGCGAGGCAGGCGGTGTCGACGACGTCGGGGTTGCAGCCGAGCGCGGCGCCGATCTCGCGGCCGATCTGGGCGACCTCGAGCGAGTGGGTGAGCCGGTTGCGCACGAAGTCGTCGGACGACGGCGCGACGACCTGCGTCTTGGCCGAGAGCCGTCGCAGGGCCGAGGAGTGCAGGAGGCGGGCCCGGTCGCGGGCGAAGTCGTCGCGGTCCGAGCGCTTCTGCGCCGGGTCCTCGGCGACCCAGCGCTCACGGTCGTGCGCGGAGTAGGTCACCCGCCGGAGCCTACGACCCGCGCGCCGCCTCGGCGGCGGCAGCGGCCCGGGCCACCCAGGACGGCGGCGTGCCGTAGCGCTGGAACTTGACGAGCCGGCCTGCGGCGCAGTCCTCGACGAGCTCGGCGAGCCGTTTCTCGCGGGTGGCCTGCTGCTTGGCGTCCTGCAGCCAGTGCGTGACGATCTTGCGGTAGCCGGGGGTCGCGACGGCCCAGAACGCGGCGGCCGCCGGGTCGGCGGCGAGGGCGGCCTCCTGCTCGGGCGTGAGGACGGCCGCGGGCTGCTCGAAGGAGTAGGTGCCGGTGCGGTCCTCGCGGCGCAGGGCGAAGGCGGCGAGGCCGCTCGGCTGCATCCGGCCCTGCGCCGTCAGCTCCTCGACGGCGCGGACGTTGACGGCGCTCCAGGTGCTGCCCTTGCGGCGCGGGGTCCACCGCTGGCGGCGGGCCTCGTCGTCGATGCGCTCGGCGCGGCTGTCGATCCAGCCCCAGCAGAGCGCCTCGCGCACGGCCTCGGCCCACGTGATGCCCCCGCGGCCGGAGTCCTTCTTCCACAGCCCCATCCAGAGCTCGGGCGCGGTGTCGTGGTGCGCGGCGAGCCAGCGCCCGAACTCGGCGGCGTCCGCGAAGAACAGCGCCGGCCGCTCGGCCGTGCCACCAGGGGTCCCCGTCGACTCGCTCACGCGGGCCATCCTGCCGCGCCCCACCGACACCGCGCAGCCCCGAGCCGGCACGCAGGACCTCCCACGCCGCCGCGCAGCCCCTGCGTGCCGCGGGAGCTTCCGGGTGTGGCGCCCCACCGGCCGGGCGGTGGACCCGGCGGTGGACCCGCCGGTCCACCTCCCGGTGGACCCGGCCGCGACGGGGCCGCCCGTAGGGTCGAAGGCATGAACCGCCGCTACCTCTCGTTCGCCGCCCTCGCCATCACGCTGCTCTACGGCGCGAGCTTCGCGCTCTTCGAAGACGGCGCCCCCAAGGGCTACGCCGCGATCGGCGGCGTCGTCGTGGCCCTGGCCTGGATCGCCGTCGGCGTCTTCGGCCGCGACACCGACCGCGCCTGACGCGCAGCCGGACCCGGGCTCAGCCTCCGGAGACCGACAGCTCGGCCTGGGCGACCTGCGCGCGCTGGGCGTCGTCGAGCTCGCGCGAGAGCAGCCAGTTCTCCGGCAGCGCGACGGCCCGGGGCGAGCCGGCCCGGCCGCGCGGCCCCTCGGCCGGCTCCCCCGGCCACGGCGCGTCGAGGTCCATCGTCGCGATGAGGTCGTCGAGCGCGGCGAGCGAGTCGACGAGCGCCAGCTGGTTGCGCACCGTCGAGCCCGCCGGGAAGCCCTTGAGGTACCAGGCGATGTGCTTGCGGATGTCGCGGCAGCCGCGCAGCTCGTCGCCGTCGTAGAAGTCGACGAGGTACTCGGCGTGCCGACGCAGCACCGACGTCACCTCGCGCAGACCGGGCTCGACCCGGTAGTCGGACCCGGCGAACGCCGCGGCGAGGTCGGTGAACAGCCACGGACGCCCGAGGCAGCCGCGCCCGACGACGACGCCGTCGCAGCCGGTGCGCCGGACCATCTCGAGCGCGTCCTCGGCCGACCAGATGTCGCCGTTGCCGAGCACCGGCACCGTCGTGACGGCCTCCTTGAGGCGCGCGATCGCCTCCCAGTCGGCCTGCCCGGAGTACGACTGCGCGGCGGTGCGCCCGTGCAGCGCGACGGCCGCGACGCCCTCGGCCTCGGCGATGCGCCCGGCGTCGAGGTAGGTGACGTGGTCGGCGTCGATGCCGATGCGCATCTTGACCGTCACCGGCACGTCGTACGGCGCCGCCTCGCGGAGGACCGCGCGGACGATGCCGCGGAACAGGTCGGTCTTCCACGGCAGCGCCGAGCCACCGCCCTTGCGCGTCACCTTGGGCACCGGGCAGCCGAAGTTGAGGTCGATGTGGTCGGCGCGGTCCTCGGTGACGAGCATCCGCGCGGCCAGGCCGGCGGTCGCGGGGTCGACCGAGTACAGCTGCACCGACCGGGGCTGCTCCTGCGGGTCGTGCGAGATGAGGCGCATCGTCTCGGGGGTGCGCTCGACGAGCGCGCGCGAGGTGACCATCTCGGCGACGTAGAGGCTCGTCGCCCCGGACGCCCCACCGGCCTCGAGCCCGGCCGCGCCGTACTCGCGGCACAGCCGCCGGAAGGCGCGGTTGGTGATGCCGGCCATCGGCGCGAGGACGACGGGCGACTCGACGACGTGCTTCCCGATGCGCAGCGGCGGCAGCACGGGAGCGGGCGTGGTGGGGGCGGTGGTGGCGGTCATGGCGCCGTCCATTGTCACCGAGGGAGGGCGGGATGCGTGAATCGGCGGCTACGGTGACGCGATGGCGCACCCGCCGATGTTCGACGAGGACGACCCGCTGCTGCACCGTCTGCGTGCGGTGGCGCTCGCGCTGCCGGACGCCGCCGAGAAGGTCAGCCACGGGCACCCGGCGTTCTTCACAACCATGGTCTTCGCGTACTTCGGGGGCTCGCGGCGCGTCGACGGCACCTGGGAGAGCCACGAGCAGGCGGTGCTCGTGCTCCCCGACCCCGCCGAGCGCGAGGCGCTCCTCCACGACCCGCGCGTGTGGGTGCCGGCCTACCTCGGGCCGTCGGGATGGCTCGGGCTCGACCTGGACGCCGGCACCGACTGGGACGAGGTGGCCGAGCTCGTCGAGACCTCGTACCGGCTGACGGCCGGCGTGCGGCGGGTCAGGGCGCTGGACGCTCGCTGACCTCGTCGCCCACGGACTCGCGCCGGGCCCAGGAGACCAGTTCCCACAGGGCCGCGACCGTCTCGGCCGGGTGCGTCAGCGGAAAGACGTGCAGCCCACGCGGCACCGTGACGACGTGGACCCACGGGGCCGAGCGCGCGGCACGGCGGAAGCGCCGGGCGTCGACGCGCAGCTGGTCGAGCTGCCCGTTGATCAGCAGCACCGGCGCGGTGACCTCGGCGAGCATCGAGGGGCGGCACTCCCCCATGACGCCGGCCCACGCGGCGGGGATGCCGTCGAACCCGTAGCCGGCCTCCTTGAGCAGCGCGGCGAACGCCGGCGGCAGCATCGTGTCGAACTGCCGGTCGAGCGCGCGCGACATCCGGTCGGCGCCCAGCCGCTGCTCGACCCCGGCGATCGCGCGGTACAGCGCGGCGCCCGGGCCGGCCGGCACCGCCGACGCCCCGAGGAGCGCCAGCCCGGCAAGCCGGTCGGGATGCCGTGCGGCCCAGGCCATCACGAGGTAGCCGCCGAGGCTGTGACCGGCGAGGACGACGGGCACGTCGGGATCGCCGGCCTCGACGGCCTCCCCGATCACCGCGAGCGCGCCGTCCCAGGTGAACGGCTCGCCGCGGCGGGCCCCGTGCGCCGGCAGGTCCGGCAGGACGAGCTCGACGTCCGGGCCGAGTAAGGCCTCGTAGCGGGCCCACATCGCGTGGCTCAGCTGCGAGCCGTGGACGAGGACGAGCCGGACGGGACGAGGCACGACGTCATCCTCGCGCACCCGCCCGACGCCGCGGACCGGTGGTTGGATGGCCGGGTGAGCGCCCTCATCACCGCCGACGACCTCGCGACCGCGCTGGCCCGCGGCGAGGTCCGCGTCCTCGACGTCCAGTACGCGCTGACCGGGACGCCCGGGCGCGAGCTGTACGCCGCCGGCCACGTGCCGGGGGCTCCGTTCCTCGACCTCGACACCGCGCTCGCCGGCCCGCCCGGCGCGCAGGGGCGCCATCCCCTGCCCGACCCCGACGTGCTCCAGGCCGCGCTGCGGGCGTGCGGGGTCGGCGACGACGACGCCGTGGTCGTCTACGACCAGCGCACGTCGCTCTCGGCGGCGCGCGCGTGGTGGGTCCTGCGCTGGGCGGGGCACCCGCAGGTGCGCGTCCTCGACGGCGGCCTCGCGGCCTGGCAGTGCGCCGGGCAGCCCGTCACGACGGACGTGCCGTCGCCGGAGCCGGGCGACCTCGTCGTCCGCGCCGGGTCCGTGCCGGTGCTCGACGCCGACGGCGCGGCCGCGATGGCCCGCCACGGGGTGCTCCTCGACGTGCGCGCCCCCGAGCGCTACCGCGGCGAGGTCGAGCCGATCGACCCCGAGGCCGGCCACGTACCCGGGGCCGTCAACCTGCCGATGACCGAGATGCTCGCCGCGGACGGGACGTTCCTGCCGCCGGCGCGCATCCGCGAGGTCGCCGCAGCGGCCGGCGTGCACCGCGACACCCCCGTCGGCACGTCGTGCGGCTCGGGCGTGACGGCCGCGCAGATGGCCCTCGCGCTGCACGAGGTCCGCATCGACGCCGTGCCCTACGTCGGGTCGTGGAGCGGCTGGATCGCCGACCCGTCGCGGCCACGGGCGACCGGCCCGACCCCCTGAGCCCCTGGGCGCGTCAGAGCGCCCAGGCCCCGGTGAACGGTTGTGCGTCAGGCGAGTAGCGTTCGACCGCGTCGAGCTCGGCGACCCGGTACATCCGTCCTTCGATGACGTCCCACGCCAGCAGCCGGCGCACCGGCCCGAACCGGCCGACCGAGCGCGACTCGAGCAGCACGGTGTCGCGCGGGCCCCACCCGAGCGGCCGGTAGGCGAAGAGCGGCGCGTCGTTCGGGGCCGCGAGGATGCGCGGCTGCGGGCGCACGTCGGACTGCGCCGCGATCAGTCCCTGCATCCGGCCGAGGGTGGCGTTGGAGGCGCCGAAGAACGTCGCGCGGCACGCCCATCCCTCGATGTTGGAGATGGCCTCGCCGTACGCGTCGATCTCCGGGCCGTCGAGCGAGCGCAAGGAGAGCAGGCGACCGGCGCCGGAGAACGTGCGGATCATCGGCCGCCCTCCCGAGACCCCGATGTCGGCCCAGCCCGGCACGACCTCGCCCCCCGCCCGCACCACCGTCCCGCGCCGGGTGTCGACGAGCCACCGGCCGGTGCTGCTCGTCGCGACGACCGTGTGCCCGTCGGGGGCCCACCCGGCGGTCACGAGGTTCTCGTCGCGCACCGGGATGCGGAAGGTCCTGGCGCTGCGCACCTCGAGGATGACGACAGCACCCGGCTGCGCGAAGACCAGCCGGTGCCGGTCGGTGTCGATGGTGCGCGGCCCGAGCGGGACCCCACGGGCGCCGGCCGTGTCCGCGGTGGGGCGCAGCGGCGCCATCGGCACGAGGAGTCCGTCCGGCGTCTGCCGCGGCAGGAAGAGGACCGGCTGGTAGCGGGCGGGCTCGACCTGGACGAGGAACGCGGCGCGCACCGACGCCCTCGAGCCCGCTGCCGAGAGGAGCTCGAGCGGGCGGTCGGTGCCCGGGCCGAGCCGCCCCGGCAGGGCCAGCTCCGGCGCGTCGGGGTAGGGCGGCAGCAGCTCCTCGTCGACGGGGGCGAGGTAGACCCCGATCCCCGCGACCTCGAGGCGGGTCAGGCGCCCGTCGCCCTCGCTCGTCGTCGGGCTCGGGCGGGGCGCCGGCGGCTCGGGGTCGCCGCCGAGCGCCACCGCCCCCGCCGCGCCGGCGACGAGCACCGCTCCCCCGAGCAGCGCGCCGCGCCGTCGGACCCGCCGGCTCCGTACCGCGGTCTCCTCCGCGGCCGCGGCGAGCGGCGGCTCCTCGACCTCGTCGGCGACGAGCGCGAGCAGCGCCCACGGCCGGGCGTCGTCACCGGCCACCCCGACGGAGGCGCCGCGCAGGGCGTCCTCGGCGGTGTCGAGGTCGGCGTGCACGTCCTCGAGGGGACGGCCGACGACGGTCGCGACGTCACCGGGGTGGCGGTCCTCCAGCCACGTGAGCACCGCGACCGAGCGCTGCCGCGGGGTGAGCGCGGCGAGCACCCGTCGGACGGAGGCGCGTCGGGCCTCGACGGCGTCCCCCGCGTCGTCCGGCACCGGGACCGGCTCGAGGTCCCCGTCGTGCGCCGGTCGGTGCTCGGCGGCCGCGACGGCCCGGCGGTGCAGCTCCCGGCGCAGGGCGGCCTCGGGTCCCTCCTCGCGGGCGACGGCCCAGTCGCGCGCGACGGCGGTCAGCGCCTCCAGCGCGACGCGCTCCCCCGCCCGCGCGTCACCGCAGACGAGCACGGCCGAGCGGACCGCGAGTCCCTCGTGGGCGGAGGCGAACTCCGCGAACCCGGCTCGCGCCGCCGCCCGCCCGGCCTCCTCGCCCGACATCCGCCACCTCCTCGCGACATCGTCGCACCGATCTGGTTGCATCGAGCCCATGGCGCAGGCATCGCAGGTCCGGCTCGGCACCGACCGCGCGGAGGTCGACCGGGCGCGGGCGAGCGCCCTCGACGCCGAGGCCGCGGCCCGAGCCGGCGACCTCGACACCGCCGTCGCGGGCTGGCGCGCGGCCTGGCCGGTGCTCGCCGCGACACCAAACGACGGCGTCGGCCTCGCCGCGTGCCTGCGCACCGTCGTCCTCATGGGCAACACCGACCGGGCCCTCGACCTCCTCCTGCCGCGCGTCGACCGCGTCGAGGCGCTGAGCGACCCCACCGAGCGCCGATGGCTCGCCGCGTCCGCCGCCTGGACCCTCGGCCACGGCATGCGCCTCGGGATGGTGCCGTCGCGCGTCGCGCACGACGACGTCGACGCCGCCCGCACCCGGCTCGACGACCTCGCCCGCGGGCTCTGCGCCGACGACGAGGACCGAGCGGCCCTCGAGCGGGCCCACGACGACCGGGCCGTCTACCCCGGTCCGGCCCTGCCGCCCACCCGGCTGCCGCTGCCGCCGGGTGGGCGGCAGGGCCGCCAGCGCGCCGCCGCGAGCGGGGGCGAGGTCGTCGCGCTGGCCCAGCGGGCCCGGGACTGGCGCCGCACCCTCGACCCCGCGCTCGAGCGGCTCCTCCACGGCTGGCTCGAGACGCGGGAGCGGACGCTGCCGCTGCTCTCCGAGCCGGCGCACCGGGCCGCGGCGGCCCTGCTCGACCGCAGCTCCGTGCACCTGCTGCGCGACCCGGTGCGCGAGCGCCTGCGCCTCGACGAGGCGCTCGCCGCGGCCGGGCGCGGGCTCGACGACGAGGGCGTCGCGCACGCCCGCTGCGAGCTGCTCGTCCTCGACGCCCGCGAGGCCGCCGCCTCCTTCGGCGCCGGCGCCCCCGAGGTGCAGCGTGCGCAGCGCCGCGTCCTCGACGCGCTCGACGCGCTGGAGGCGCGCGGCTGGTCCGAGACCGCTGCGGCGAGCCGTCGCTGGTACGCCCTCTCGGCACGACCCGCCGATGCCGCCGACCACCTGCTGCGCGCCGCCGACGCGTACGCGGGCCTCGGCCAGCCGGCCCGCCGGGCCCTCTGCCTGCTCGACGCGACCCCCCTCGTCCTCGCCCGTGATCTCCCGGCCGGGCACCGGCTGCTCGACGCCGCCGGGGAGCTCGCGGCGGGGCATCCCGTGCTCGAGGTCCAGGTCCTCGACCTGCGCGCCCGGGTCGCCCGCGCGGCCGGGGACCTCGAGGCCGCCGACCGCCTCTACGCGCGAGCGGCCGCCGCACCCGGCGTCCCCGACGGCGCGCGGACGGCCGTCCTCTTCGCGTGGTGCGACCTGCTCGTCGACCGCGCCGACTGGGAAGGCCTGGAGCCGCGCGCCGCGGACGCCCTCGCCCTCGCGGTGCGGCTGCGCGACCCCGTCTCGCTCGCCGTCGCCCAGCGGCACCTCGGCCTCGCGTGGGTCGAGCAGGGTCGGCCGGCCGAGGCCGTGGAGCTGCTCGCCGCCGCCCTGCCCGTCGTGCGGCGGGGAGCACCGGAGCTCGTGGGGCCGACGGCCTGGGCGCTCGGCAACGCCTCCCTCGCGCTCGGCGCGTGGGAGCCGGCGCGCGGCGCGTTCGTCGTCGCCGGCGACGCGTTCGAGGACGCGGGCCGGATCGAGGAGGCAAGCCACGCGCGCTACCGCGCCGGCACCGCGGCCTGGGACGGAGGCCACCTCGACGTCGCCGCGACCGACCTCGACGCGGCCGTCGCCCTGGCCCGCCGCAGCGAGACCCTCCCCTTGCTCCTCGAGGCGCTGCGCTCGCGGGCCGCGGTGCGTGCGGAGTCCGGCGACGTCGACGGCGGCCTCGCCGCGCTCGACGCCGTGCTCGCCGACGTCGCGGTGCTCGCCGCCCGGCTACCCGAGGAGCGGCACGGCGAGGAGCCCTTCGACGCCGAGGTCCTCGAGCCGGACGTCCTGCGCGAGGGCGCCCACGTCCTGGCCGGCGCCGGCCGGTTCGACGAGGCGCTGGCCCGGCTCGACGCCGCGGCGGCGCTCGTCGGCGGCGACTTCGCGCTCGTCCTGCACGCCGAGCGCGGCGTCCTCCTCGCCGAGGCCGGCCGGCTCGCCGAGGCCGAGCCCGTCCTGCGCGGGTCGCTCGACGCGCTCGGCGAGGCCGGGATGCGCGAGGAGCAGGTCGAGGTCGCGGCGGCCCTGGCCCGGGCCCTCGACCGCGCCGGGCGCGTCGAGGAGGCCGAGTCCGTCTGGGCCACCTGGGGCGACGAGGACTGAGCCCGCTCACCGCGAACGCGTGTGAAACCGCCGGGCTTCCCCGGCGGTTTCACACGCGTTCGCGGGAGGTGAGGAAGGAACGACCGGGTCAGGTGGGGCGCAGGAGGCGGACCCGGCCGATGCGGTGGCCGTCGACGTCGAGGACCTCGATGACCCTGTCCTGCACCGGGACCCGGTCTCCGGCGACCGCCACCCGCCCGAGCTGCGCGAGGACGAAGCCACCGACCGTCTCGTAGGCGCCGGTGTCGGGCAGCTCGACCCCCGTGCGCTCGGCGAACTCCTCGAGCGTCGAGCGGGCGTCGAGCACCTCGCCGTCGGGGTCGACGGCCTCGCGCGGCACGACGTCGCGCTCGTCCCAGATCTCGCCGACGAGCTCCTCGACGAGGTCCTCGAGCGTGACGATGCCGTCGGTGCCGCCGTACTCGTCGACGACGACGGCGATGTGCGCCCGCTCGTGCCGCAGCGTGGTGAGCGAGGGCAGCAGCCGGTTGGTGCCGGGCAGCGCGACGATGGGCCGCGTCACGTCGCGCACCGTCCGCGCGTCGCCGCCGGACGCCTCGTGCAGGTCGCGGACGTGGACGAAGCCGAGCACGTCGTCGAAGTCGCTGCCGATGACGGGGTAGCGCGAGTGCGGCCGACCCGCGACCTCGGCGACGGCCTCGGCGAGCCCGAGGTCGGCGTCGAGGAAGGCGACCTCGTGACGCGGCGTCATCACCTCGGTCATCGTGTGCTGGGACGCGCTGAAGACCTCGGAGAGCACCGCGCGCCGGTCGGCGGGAATCGCGTCGGTCGAGGTGACGAGGTGCTGGAGCTCCTCCTCCGAGATCTCCTCGCCGGAGGCCTTGGGGTCCAGGCCGAGCAGGCGCACGACGCCGTCGGTCGAGACCGACAGCAGCCGGATGACCGGCCGCATCAGCGCGGCGAACCGGTCGACCGCCGGCGCGACGAGCAGCGCCACCGCGGTCGAGCGCTGGAGCGCGATCCGCTTCGGCACGAGCTCGCCGAGCACGAGCGAGACGTAGGCGATGGCCACGGTCAGCCCGACGAGCGAGACCGTCGCGGCCGCGCCCTCCGGCAGCCCCCACCCCTCGAGCACGGGCGTGAGGTACGGCGAGATCGTCGACGCGCCGAACGCCGCCGAGAGGAACCCGGCGAACGTGACGCCGATCTGGACGGCCGCGAGGAAGCGGTTGGGGTTGCGGGCGACGCTGGCGACCTTCGCGCCCCGTCCGCCCTGCCGCTCGAGCTGGACGAGCTGGCTCTCGCGCAGCGACACGAGCGCGAGCTCCGTCCCGGCGAACACGCCGCCGACGAGGACGAACACCACGACGAGGGCGATGTCGCCCAGCACGGCCGGCACGGTCGGTCAGCCCCTCTCGACCCGCGTCAGCAGCCGACGAGGCGCTGGGCGAGCCAGCCCTCGACCTGGTCCAGGGCCACCCGCTCCTGCGTCATCGTGTCGCGCTCGCGGATGGTCACGGCGTGGTCCTCGAGGGTGTCGAAGTCGACCGTGATGCAGAACGGGGTGCCGATCTCGTCCTGGCGACGGTAGCGGCGGCCGATGGCGCCGGCGTCGTCGAAGTCGATGTTCCAGTTCCGGCGCAGCGTCGCGGCGAGGTCGCGGGCCTTCGGCGAGAGGTCGGCGTTGCGCGAGAGCGGCAGCACGGCGGCCTTGACCGGTGCGAGGCGCTTGTCGAGCTTGAGCACGACGCGCTTGTCGACCCCGCCCTTGGTGTTCGGGGCCTCGTCCTCGGTGTACGCGTCGACGAGGAAGGTCATGAGCGAGCGCGAGAGGCCGGCCGCCGGCTCGATGACGTACGGCGTGTAGCGCTCGCCGCTCGCCTGGTCGAAGTAGACCAGGTCGGTGCCCGAGTGCTTGCTGTGCGTCGTGAGGTCGAAGTCGGTGCGGTTGGCGATGCCCTCGAGCTCGCCCCACTCGCTGCCGGCGAAGCGGAAGCGGTACTCGATGTCGACGGTGCGCTTGGAGTAGTGGCTCAGCTTCTCCTGCGCGTGCTCGTAGTGCCGCAGGTTGTCCGGGTCGATGCCGAGGTCGACGTACCAGCGGGTGCGCTCGTCGATCCAGTACTGGTGCCACTCCTCGTCCTCACCGGGCTTGACGAAGAACTCCATCTCCATCTGCTCGAACTCGCGGGTGCGGAAGATGAAGTTGCCCGGCGTGATCTCGTTGCGGAAGCTCTTGCCGGTCTGGGCGATGCCGAACGGCGGCTTGCGGCGCGCGGACTGCATGACGTTGAGGAAGTTGAGGAAGATGCCCTGCGCGGTCTCGGGGCGGAGGTAGTGCAGGCCCGACTCGTCCTCGACGACGCCGAGGTAGGTCTTGAGCAGGCCGGAGAACTGGCGGGGCTCGGTCCACTGGCCGCGGGTGCCGCAGTTGGTGCAGGCGACGTCGGCGAGCCGGACGTCGTCGGGGTTCTCGATGCCCTTCTTCTCGGCGACGGCCTCCTGGAGGTGGTCGGCCCGGAAGCGCTTGTGGCAGGAGAGGCACTCGACGAGCGGGTCGGAGAACGTCGCGACGTGGCCGGAGGCCTCCCACGTCTGGCGCGGGAGGATGACCGAGGAGTCGAGGCCGACGACGTCGTCGCGGCTCGTCACGGTGCTCTTCCACCACTGCCGCTTGATGTTCTCCTTGAGCTCGACGCCGAGCGGCCCGTAGTCCCAGGCCGACCGCGTCCCGCCGTAGATCTCGCCGCACGGGAAGACGAAGCCCCTGCGCTTGCAGAGGGAGACGACGGTGTCGACGACGGAGGTGGGGGCAGCCATGGCGCCAAGGCTATACAGGGGCGTCGGGGTGCTCCGAACCGGTTTGCCGCGGGCCCGTAGGCTGGTCCACCGTGTCGACCCTCCGCGAGTCCTTCGAGCGGGCCAGCCTGCCCGCGCTGCGCCGGCTGGACGCCCTCCCCCGGGCGGTCCCCTTCCTCCTCGTGCTCGTGCTCGTCGTCGCCGGCATCCTCCTGCCCTCGCCCGGCTGGCTGCTCATCGGCGTCGTCGTCCTGCTCCTCGCGTGGATCCTCGCGCTGGCGTGGCCGCGGCTGTCGTCGGCCGAGCGCCTCATGCGCCTGGCCGTCGTCGCGGTGATGGTCGCGATCCTCCTGACCCAGGCCTTCCCCCGCACCTGACCGCCCGGCACCGTCCGTCAGTTTGACAACGGTTCTCATCTTGAATGAGAATCGTTGTCATGAAGCGCGCTCTCGTCACCCTCGCCGCCGCCCCCCTCCTCGTCCTCGCGGGCTGCGGGAGCAGCGACCCCGGCTCCGGTGGCGCCGGCGACAAGGCCCTCGAGGTGTCGGCCGCGTTCTACCCGCTCCAGTGGGTCTCGCAGCAGGTCGGTGGCGACCTCGTCGACGTCCGCGCGCTGACCAAGCCGGGCGCCGAGCCGCACGACCTCGAGCTCACCCCGAAGGACGTGGGCGAGCTCGCGCAGTCCGACGTCGTCCTCTACCTCGAGGGCTTCCAGCCGGCCGTCGACGACGCCGTCGCGAGCCAGGCGAAGGACGCCGCCTTCGACGTCTCGGCCGACGCCGACCTCAGCCTCACCGCCACCGAGGACGGGCACGACCACGCCGGCGAGAGCGCGCAGGAGCACGCCGACCACGCCCACGAGGGGAGCCAGGACCCGCACTTCTGGCTCGACCCGGTGCGCTTCGAGAAGGTCGCCACCGCCGTCGGCGAGCGCTTCGCGACGGCCGATCCCGAGCACGCCGCCACCTACCGGGCGAACGCCGAGACGGTCGTCGGCGAGCTGAAGGCCCTCGACGGCGAGTTCCGCACCGGCCTCGCGCAGTGCGAGAGCAAGGAGCTCGTCACCGGGCACGCAGCCTTCGCCTACCTCGCCCAGCGCTACGGCCTCTCGCAGGAGGGCATCGCGGGCATCTCCCCCGACGCCGAGCCCGACGCCGCCACGCTGCGCGACCTCGCGACCCACATCGAGGAGCACGGCGTGAAGACCGTCTACAGCGAGACGCTCGTCTCCCCCGCCCTCGCCGAGACCCTCGCCCGCGAGACCGGGGCCACCGTGCAGGTCCTCGACCCCATCGAGGGGATCACCGACTCCTCGGCGGGCACGGACTACCTTGAGGTGATGCGCAGCAACCTCGCGACGCTCGAGAAGGGCCAGCAGTGTCGGTGAGCGACGTCCCCCTCATCGACCTGCGGTCGGCGGCCTTCGGGTACGCCGACCGCACGGTCGTCTCCGGCGTCGACCTCACGGTCCGGGCGGGCGAGGTCGTCGCCCTCCTCGGCCCCAACGGCTCCGGCAAGTCGACGCTCGTCCGCGGCCTCCTCGGCCTGACCGAGCACCAGGGCGGCGAGGTCCGCCTGCTCGGGGTGCCGCGCGCGGAGCTGCACGACCACACGCGCATCGGCTACGTGCCGCAGCGCCACTCGCTGTCGGCCACCGTGCGCGCCACCGTCGCCGAGATCGTCGCCGTCGGACGCCTGCCGCACCGCCCGTGGTGGAAGCCCGCCGGGCGCACCGACCGCGACGTCGTCGCCGCCTCGATCGCCGCCGTCGGCCTCGCCGACCGCGCCGACGAGGAGGTCGCCTCCCTCTCCGGCGGGCAGCAGCGCCGGGTCCTCATCGCCCGCGCCCTCGCCGGGCACCCCGACCTGCTCGTGATGGACGAGCCGACCGCCGGCGTCGACCGCGCGAGCCAGGACGCCCTCGCCGCGACCCTCCGGGACCTGGCCGCCGACGGCACCTCGATGCTCATCGTCACCCACGAGCTCGACGCCCTGCGCGACGTCGTCACCCGCATCGTCTGCATGGACGACGGCCACCTCGACTTCGACGGCACGCCGCCCGAGTACGCCGCCCACCTCGCGGCGCACGCCCCCGGCGCCGGTCACCACCACGACGACCACCACCACCCGACGCGCCCCACGCCGGTCGGCGGCCCCTTCGACGCCCCCCGGGAGGTGCACCCGTGAGCGAGATGCTCGCCCTCGACTTCATGCGCCAGGCGTTCCTCGCCGCGCTGCTCGCCGGCATCGCCGCGCCGCTCGTCGGCACCTTCCTCGTCCAGCGGCGGATGTCGCTCATCGGCGACGGGATGGGCCACGTCGCCCTCGCCGGCGTCGCGGTCGGCATCCTCACCGGGTCGCAGCCCGTCCTCACCGCCCTCGTCGCCGCAGTGCTCGCCGGTGTCGCCATCGAGCTGATCCGCGCCAGCGGCCGCACGAGCGGCGACGTCGCGCTCGCCGTGATGTTCTACGGCGGCATCGCCCTCGGCGTCGTCCTCATCGCCCGCTCGTCCGCGAGCAACCCCTCGAACCTCACCGCCTACCTCTTCGGGGCGATCCTCACGACGAGCGGCGGCGACCTCGCCCTGCTCGCCGCCCTCACCGTCGTCGTGCTCGTCGTGACCACCGTGCTGCGGCAACGGTTCTTCGCCGTCGCCAACGACGAGGAGTACGCGCGCTCGGCCGGCCTGCCCGTCCTCGCCTACAACCTCGTGCTCGCCGTCCTCACCGCCGTGACGGTCGTCGTCTCGATGCGGATCGTCGGGCTGCTGCTCATCAGCGCGCTGATGATCGTCCCCAACGCCACGGCCCAGCTGCTGGCGCGCAGCTTCGGGGCGAGCGTCCGCTGGGCGGTGCTCGTCGGCGTCGTCTCGAGCGTCGGCGGCGTCGCCGTGTCGTACGAGGCGAGCACGCCGTCCGGCGGCACGATCGTCCTCATCGCCATCGGCCTGTTCCTCACGGTCACCGTCGCCACCGGGCTCGTCGGGCGAGCGCGCCGCGCCGCGCATCGGCGGGCCGAGCGGCACGACCACGAGCACGGGCCGCGCTGCGGCCACGACGCCGTGGAGCACGACGACCACGTGGACTACCTCCACGACGGCCACCGGCACGCCGCCCACGAAGGGCACTACGACGAGCACGGCCACCACCACGCACCCGAGCACGACCGGCCGCAGGAGGCAGGGACCCGATGACCGAGCAGACGCAGGCCGCCCGCCGGCCCACCCGCCAGCGCGCGGCCATCGCCGAGGCGCTCACCGGCACCGTCGAGTTCCGGTCCGCCCAGGAGATCCACTCGTCGATGGCCGGCGACGGCACCCGCGTCGGGCTGGCCACGGTCTACCGCAACCTCCAGGCGATGGCCGCCGACGGCGAGGTCGACGTCATCCGCACCGCGGACGGCGAGGCGGTCTACCGCTCGTGCGCGACCGACGACCACCACCACCACGTCGTGTGCCGCTCGTGCGGTCTCGCGGTCGAGGTCACCGGCGACGCCGTCGAGCGGTGGGCCGAGGCCGTGGCCGCCGAGCACGGCTTCACGCAGGTGCGCCACACGGTCGAGATCGACGGTCTCTGCGCGCAGTGCGCCGCACGCCGCTGACGGCCGTCGGGCGAGGTCAGCCGGCCGGGGCCTCCGGCAGGCCGGGTGCGTCGACGGCGCCGCCGTACCGCCGCTCGCGGTCGACGTAGGACTCGACCGCGGCCCAGAGGTCACGCCGGTCGTAGTCGGGCCACAGCCGGTCCTGGAAGACCATCTCGGCGTAGGCGCTCTGCCACAGGAGGAAGTTGCTCGTGCGCTGCTCGCCGGAGCTGCGGACGAAGAGGTCGACGTCCGGCATGTCGGGCTCGGGCAGGTAGCGCGCGACGGTGCGCTCGTCGACGCTGCGCGGCTTGAGCCGGCCCGCCGCGACGTCCTGGGCGAGGCGCTGCACGGCGTCCCCGATCTCGGCGCGGCCGCCGTAGTTGACGCAGAAGTACAGCGTCAGGCCGGTGTTGTGCCGCGTCATCTGCTGCGCCGTCTCGAGCTCCTTGATGACCGAGCCCCACAGGCGCGGCCGCCGGCCGACCCAGCGCATCCGCACGCCCCACGCGTGCAGCTGGTCGCGGCGGCGCCGGATGACGTCGCGGTTGAAGCCCATGAGGAAGCGGACCTCGTCGGGGCTGCGCTTCCAGTTCTCGGTGCTGAAGGCGTACGCCGACAGGTGCGTGACGCCGACCTCGATGGCGCCCGCGACGACGTCGAGGAGCGCGGCCTCGCCGGCCTCGTGGCCCTTGGTGCGGGCGAGCCCGCGCTGGTTGGCCCAGCGGCCGTTGCCGTCCATGACCACGGCGACGTGGCGCGGCATCCGCGACGCCTCGATGACCGGGGCCTGCGCGCCGCTGGGGTGCGGGAAGGGGCGCTCGTAGGGGGTGGGGCCGCTCACCGCTCCACCATACGGAGGCTGCGGATGCCGCGTTCGAGGTGCCACTGGAGGAAGGCCGCGGTGAGGCCGCTGCCCTCGCGGCGCTGCCGCTGGTCGGCGTCGTCGGCGAGCGCCCAGTCCCCGGCGAGGAGCGCGGCGAGCAGGCGCAGCGTGTCGGGGTGCGGGGCGGTCGAGCCGGGCGCGCGGCAGACCGGGCAGACCGCGCCGCCGGCCGCGACGTGGAAGGCGCGGTGCGGGCCGGGCGCGCCGCACTTGGCGCAGTCGTGGAAGCTCGGGGCGTAGCCGCCGATGGCCATCGCCCGCAGGAGGTAGGCGTCGAGGACGAGGCCGGGGTCGTGCTCGCGGTGGGCCAGGCTGCGCAGCGCCCCGGCGAGCAGGAGGTACTGCTGGAGGGCGGGCTCGCGCTCCTCGGTCAGCCGGTCGCAGGTCTCGAGCACCGCCGTGGCCGCCGTCCACGCGGGGTAGTCGCGGGCGATCGCCTCGCCCCACGGGTCCATCGTCTCGACCTGGGTCACGGTGTCGAGGGTGCGACCCTCGTAGCACTGGAGGTCGATGTGCATCCCCGGCTCGAGCCGCGCCCCGAACCGGGAGCGGGTGCGGCGCACGCCCTTGCCGACGACCCGGAGCTTGCCGAGGCGCCGGGACAGGACGGTGACGATGCGGTCGGCCTCACCCAGCTTGTGGGTGCGCAGCACGATCGCCTCGTCGCGGTAGAGGGGCACCGCACCATCATCCGCCCCCGCACCGACATCCCCGACGCCGCCCCGCCGACGACCTCGCACGTGCGGGGTTATCGCGGTCCATCCCCCTCCCAGCGCACGACAAGCCCGCACGTGCGCGGTTATCGCGGTCCGACCCCCTCCCAGCGCACGACGACCTCGCACGTGCGGGGTTATCGCTGTCCGACCCCCTCCCAGAACTCGACAAGGCCGCACGTGCGCGGTTATCGCGGTCCATCCCCAGACCGAGGCACGACAAGCCCGTCCGCGACCGAGGCGCGCCTCGTGGCGCGGGACGTGGGGTGATCACCCCCGGTCTCGCGCCACGAGGGACGCCACGATCCCCGCCCCGACGTCCGCCGGCGTCAGCGTGGGTCGAGGGCGTGGTGGGTCCACAGGTGCACGACGGCGAGGCTGCGGTGCGGCGCCCACGCCTCGGCCAGGCGGGCGGCCTCGCGGGCCGCGACCCCGCCCAGCGCCTTGCGCAGGACGAGGTCGCCGGGCAGGAAGACGTCGGGGTCGCGCAGGCAGCGCATCATCACGAGGTCAGCGGTCCAGGGGCCGACCCCCGGCAGCGCGAGGAGCTCGGCCCGTCGCGCGGCCCGGAGCACGGGGTCGGGCTCGGGCTCGAGCGACAGCCCCCCGGCCACCGCGGCCCCGAGGGCCACGAGCGTGCGGGCGCGGGCGCCGGTGACGCCCACCGCTCGCTGCAGCTCGTCGGGGTCGGCGGCCGCGAGCGCCACCGGCTCGACGGGCAGCAGCGCCGCCAGCCGGGTCGCGAACACCCGGCCGGCCGCGAGCGACACGTGCTGCCCGAGGACGACGTTGACCGCGGCCGCGAACGGGTCGGGCGCCCCCGGCACGCGCACGTGGGGCCGCACCCGGACCAGCGCCCCGAGGACGGGGTCGTCCGCGAGCGCCGCGACCCCCGGCGCCGGGTCGAGGTCGAGCCCGAGCCACCGCCGCCCCGCCTCCAGGGCGCTCGCCGCACCCGGTCCACCCGAGCGCAGCACCGGCGCACCTGACCCCGGCAGCACGACCTCGAGCCACCCGTCCCCGACCGCCCGCCGGTGGATGCTCCCGCCGGCCCCGGACCTGGTCGTCTCGACGCCGTCGACGGCGTGCGCGACGAGCCAGGCCCGCAGCGCCGGCACGTCGACCGGCGCGGACACGACCTCCTCGGTCAGGGGCGGGACGGGCACGCGACCATCCAACCCCACCCCGGCGACACCGCCGCGCCCTACGCTGCCGGGATGACGCAGCAGCCGTTCTTCGACCCGTGGCCGGAGCCGGAGGAGCACGAGCACGATCAGCCCGAGTACGACATCCCGTGGATGCCGCCGCGGCACGTCGTGGGCGTGACCGTCCCCCTCGACGTCGAGATCTTCACCAGCGCCGACGTCGTCGTCCGGGCGACCCGGGCGCGTGCCTACTCGCGGGGTCTCGAGATCGAGGTCGAGACGTGGGTCCGGCCCGGCGCCACCCGACCGGTCGACGACGTCGCGCACGTCTGGGAGCAGCAGGAGCCGCGCGTCGGCGTCCGGCTCGCCGACGGGACGCGCCTCGGCCACCGCCCCCCGCACGGCGCTCCGGACGAGGACGCCGGCCCCTCGACCCTCGCGCAGACCGGCGGCCAGGGCGACGCGCTGCGCTCCAGCCGCTCGTGGTGGCTCCATCCGTTCCCCGACGGTGACGCGCTCGACCTCGTCGTGCGCTGGGACCACCTCGGCGTCCCCGAGAGCGCGGCCTCCCTCCCCCTGGCTCCGCTGCGCGAGGCCGCCACCCGCGAGCAGGTGCTCTGGGACCCGCCCCCGCCGCCCGGCGCGGACGGCGGCGGATGGTTCGCCTACGCGCCGATGTCCGGGAGCGCCTACGGCTCGTCCCTGTCGATCACGTGGGACGACGACGACGACGAGCGCGCCGACGAGGAGGAGTAGGCCTGCAGCTCAGGCGAAGTCGCCGGATGCCACCTCGGCCGTGCGCTGCTCGATCGCGTCGAGCACGACCTGCGCGACCCGCTGGGGCTCGAGCCCCTGCGGGAGCGACGGCGCCGTCCCGGCCAGCGGGCGCGTCGCGAGCCCGGTCTCGGTGTGCGGGGGCCGCAGGTCGATGACCTGCACGCCGCTGCGGCGGGCCTCGCGGGCGAGCGAGCGGTCGGCGGCGGTCAGGGCCGCCTTCGCCGCGGCGTAGGCGACCATCCCGGGCAGGGGCGCCTCGGCGACGACCGCGCTGAGGTTCGCGAGGTAGCCCTTGGTCTCGGCCAGGGCGGGCAGCACCCGGCGCGCGAGGAAGAGCGGGCCGATGACGTCGGTGAGGAAGAGCTCCTCGATGACGGCGTCGTCGGTGTCGACGAGCGTCCCGAAGGCGACGACGCCCGCCGCGTTGACCACCCCGTCGAGCCGTCCGTGCTCCTGGCGGCAGTGCGCGACGAGCCGGTCCCCCAGCGCGGCGTCCCCGATCTCGCCGACCACCTGGGTCGCCCCCGGGACGGCCTCGCCCAGCCGACCTGCGTCCCGTCCGACCGCGACGACGGTGGCCCCCCGCTCCTGCAGCCCCCGCGCGACCAGCCCGCCGAGCACCCCCGAGGCACCGACGACGGCCACGACCTGTGCGTTCTCCTCGCTCATGGCGCCACTCTCGCAGCGGGCACCGCGCGCCCGCCGGTCGCGGACCCGGCCCCTCCCGCGCGCGTCGAACGTGCGGCGAGACCTCTGGACACGTGTTCGATTCCGGGATACGCTCGCGGCATGGCAGTGCTCCAGGGCTCGCTCCTCGACCTCGCCGACGGCATCGAGGTCCGGCCGCTCGGCAGGTCGGTGCGGCGCACGGTGCTCGACCACGGCGCCTGGGTCGACGAGCGCACCGGATGGGTCGGTGGCGCCGACGAGCTCTACGAGGCGCTGCGCCGTGACGTCCCGTGGTTCGCCGAGCGGCGGCAGATGTACGACTCGGTCGTCGACACCCCGCGCCTGCTGTCCTTCTACGGCGAGGGTGACCCGCTCCCCCACCTCGCGCTCGAGGAGGCCCGCGACGCCCTCTCGGCCCACTACGCCGCCGAGCTCGGGGAGCCGTTCGTCACCACCGGCCTGTGCCTCTACCGCGACGGGCACGACTCGGTGGCGTGGCACGGCGACCGCATCGGGCGCAGCCGCAGCCAGGACACGATGGTGGCGATCCTGTCCGTCGGCGCCCCGCGCGACCTCCTGCTCCGCCCGCGCGAGGGCGGTGCCTCCCGCCGGTTCGCCGCCGGGCACGGCGACCTCCTCGTGATGGGCGGCTCCTGCCAGCGCACCTGGGACCACGCCGTCCCGAAGACCGCCCGCCCCGTCGGCCCGCGCATCAGCATCCAGTTCCGGGTCCGGGGCGTGCGCTGACGCCCGAGGCCGGTCAGCCGCGGATGCTCGCGACGCGGAACTCGACGACCCGACGGACGAGCTCGAGCGGCAGCGGCCGGTCCAGCGGCAGCTGCACCGAGCCCTTGCCCTGCGGGTACGCGGCGAACTCCTCCGCGAAGGCCTCGTGCCCGTTGGGGGTCGCGTAGAAGCCGACGTGCCGCGCGAACCCGGCGAAGTAGACCAGCGGTTTCTTGTCGAGCTTGTACGCGGGCATCCCGTAGGCCATCGACTCGACCGCGTCGGGCGCCACCTCGTGGACGACGCGCCGCATCGCGTCGAGCCGCTCGCGGACCTCGCCCTCGAAGCCGGCCAGGTACTCGTCGACGGTGTCGGCCATCGGTGCTCCTCGGGGGGCGGTCAGTCGGTGAGGACGACGCGGTTGCCGTCGGGGTCGGCGAGCCGCAGGATGCGGACGCTGCTCGCCTGCTCCACACCCTCGTGGGCGACGCCGGCCTCGGTCAACCGCGCGGCGACGGCGTCGAGGTCGGCGACGGCGATCGTGCAGCCGGAGCGACCCGCCGCGTGCGGCTCGCGCCAGACCTGCAGGCCCGCACCGGGGCCGAGGCGCCACTCGAGCAGTCCGTCCATCGGGCGCTCGTCGGGCCCCCGCCCGAGCAGCGCGGTGTACCAGCGCTCGGCGGCGTCGAGGTCGGAGACGCGGAGGTTGGGCATCACGAGGATCGGGTCCATGTCAGGACAGACCCGTCCCGGGGCACGAACTCATCGCTGCCGCGCCCAGCCGAGGGCGCCCGGGTGGGCGACCGAGCGCGAGGCGACCTCCACCGCGCGGGCGAGGGAGCCGGGCAGGTCCGTGGCTCCCCCGCGGCCGAGCTCCGCGAGCAGCGCGCCGTGCAGGACGTCACCGGCGCCGAGGGTGTCGACGACGTCGACGACCGGCACGGGCACCTCGCCGTGGACCCCGCCCGCCCAGCGCCAGCGCACCGGCCCGGCGCCGTCGGACACCGCCGCCCACGACGGACCCGCCGCCAGCACGGCCCCGAGCACGTCGGCCGACTTCGGCTCGTCCGGCACCGCGAACGCGGACGACAGCACGGCCAGCTCGGTCTCGGCCAGCAGCTCCTCGAGCCCCGGCTTCCACGAGCCGCCGTCCAGGAGCACCGGCACGCCCCGTCTCCGGGCGGCCCGTGCGACCGCCACGGCGACCGGCAGGTGGTGCCCGTCGACGAGCACCGCCGCCACCCCGTCCAGCAGGGCGTCGAGCGCCGAGTCGGACGGCGCTGCGAGGCCCGCCACCCCGACCGCGTTGCGCGACACCACGGCCCGCTCTCCCGACGCCTGGGTCACGAGGACGGTCGACAGGGGCGGCTCGAAGGCCGGGGGCGCAAGGTCGGTCACCGCGACGCCCCCGGAGGCGAGCTCGCGCAGCACGACGGCCGACAGCGGCCCGCTGCCCACCGCCCCGACGAACCGGGTCGGCACACCGAGGGCCGCGGCGGTCAGGGCCGCGTTGCACGCCGGGCCGCCCGCGGTCACGTCGGCCGCGAGCGCGACGACCTTCTCGTCCGGGCCCGGCACGGCCTCGACGACCTGGACGACGTCGACCGTCGCCAGCCCGCACGCGAGGACCGTGCCGGACACCGGGGCTCAGCCCTCGGCGGGAGCGCGCTCGGCGCGGTTGACCGCGGAGAGGATGGCCCGCAGCGACGCCTTGACGATCGACTCGTGCAGCCCGACGCCCCAGAGGACGCGGTCGCCGACGGCGCACTCGACGTAGGCGGCGGCGCGGGCGTCGCCACCGGCCGACAGCGCGTGCTCGTGGTAGTCGAGCACGCGGACGTCGACGTCGAGGGTCGCGAGCGCCGCCGTGAAGGCGTCGATGGGTCCGTTGCCGCGGCCGTGGACGGGGGTGTCGACCCCGTCGACCCGGATGACGGCGTCGATGACGTCGGTGCCGTCGTCGGAGCCGGCGATCGTCGAGCGGACCGGGCTGAACCGGCCCCACCGGTGGTCGGGCGACTCGGAGTGCAGGTACTCGTCGGCGAACATCGCCCAGATCTCGGCGCCCGAGAGCTCGCCGCCCTCGGTGTCGGTGCGGCGCTGGACGACGTGGCTGAACTCGACCTGGAGGCGACGCGGCAGGTCCAGCCCGTGCTCGGCCTTGAGCAGGTACGAGACGCCGCCCTTGCCGGACTGGCTGTTGACCCGGACGACGGCCTCGTAGGAGCGGCCGATGTCGTGCGGGTCGATCGGCAGGTACGGCACGCCCCAGTCGAGGTCGTCGATGCTCGTGCCCTTGGCCTTCGCCCGGCGCTCCATGTCCTCGAGGCCCTTCTTGATGGCGTCCTGGTGGGAGCCGGAGAAGGCCGTGTAGACGAGGTCGCCACCCCACGGGTGGCGCTCGTGGACGGGCAGCTGGGTGCAGTACTCGACGGTGCGCCGGACCTCGGCCATGTCGGAGAAGTCGATCTCGGGGTCGATGCCCTGGCTGAAGAGGTTCATCCCGAGGGTGACGAGGCAGACGTTGCCGGTGCGCTCCCCGTTGCCGAAGAGGCAGCCCTCGATGCGGTCGGCGCCGGCGAGGTAGCCGAGCTCGGCGGCGGCCACACCCTCGCCGCGGTCGTTGTGCGGGTGCAGGCTGACGACGACGGACTCGCGCCGGTCGAGGTGGCGGATCATCCACTCGATGCTGTCGGCGTAGACGTTGGGCGTCGCCATCTCGACCGTCGCGGGCAGGTTGATGATCATCTTGTGGTCCGGCGTCGGGTCGATGACGTCGATGACCTCGTTGCAGATCCGCACGGCGAACTCGAGCTCGGTGCCGGTGTAGGACTCCGGCGAGTACTCGTAGTAGACGTCGGTCTCGGGCACCGTCTCCTCGAGCTTGCGGCACAGGCGCGCGGCCTGGAGCGCGATGTCGACGATGCCGTCCTCGCTCATCCCGAAGACGACGCGGCGCTGGAGGACCGAGGTCGAGTTGTAGAAGTGGACGATCGCCTGCTTGCTGCCGCGGATCGCGTCGAAGGTCCGCTCGACGAGGTGGTCGCGGCTCTGCGTGAGGACCTGGATCGTCACGTCGTCGGGGATGTGCCCGCCCTCGATGAGCTCGCGGCAGAAGTCGAAGTCGGTCTGGCTGGCGCTCGGGAAGCCGACCTCGATCTCCTTGTAGCCCATCCGCACGAGGAGCTTGAACATCCGCATCTTGCGCTCGGAGTCCATCGGGTCGATGAGCGCCTGGTTGCCGTCGCGCAGGTCGACCGCGCACCAGCGCGGCGCCTTCGTCATCGTGCGGTCGGGCCAGGTGCGGTCGGGGAGGTGGACCTCGATCTGGTCCTGGAACGGCAGGTACTTCGCCGTCGGCATCCCGGAGGTCTGCTGGGGGTGGATCATCTCTGCGCTACGCCTTCGTCTCGTCTGCGGGGGCCGGCCGGGTGCAGCAGGAGCTCCGCGACGAGGGGCGGCCGATGTCAGGCCCCGCCGCGGCAGCGAAGGAGGAGGCGCGAGGAACGCACACGTCGAGCATGCCACAGGGGTCGCGGGGTGGCGAGCGACGTGTCCACGACTCGGGCCGTCGGGCTCACCCGTCGCGCCGGACCACGACGACGGCGACCTGCCGACGGACGGTGAACCCGAGGCGCCGGTAGAGCCGGTCGGCGCCGTCGTTGCCGAGCCGGGTGTGGAGCATCGCCCGGTCGCCGCGCTCCTCGATGGCGCCCGCGGCGGCACGGGTCACGAGGGCCCCGAGGCCGGCGCCCCGCGCCTCGGCCGCGACGCACACCCCCGACACCTCCCCCCACCCGGGCGGCCGCATGCGCTCGCCGGCCATCGCGACCAGTCGTCCCTCGCGGCGCACCCCGAACCAGCGACCGGCGAGGTGGCTCGTCGGTCCGAACGGGCCGGGCTCGGTCTCGGCCGCGAGCCGGACCATCTCGGGCGAGTCGGCGTCACCGAGCTCGACCACGCCGTCCTCCCCGCTGCGCCCGACGGGCCGCTCCGCGACGAGCTGGGTGGCCGGCTCGCGCACGAGCTCGGTCCAGCCGGCCGGCGTGGGCGGGACCTCGCCACGCAGGAACACCGCGGTGCCACCGGGACCGACGAGCTCCGCGAGGGCGTCCCAGCCCTCGCCGTCGACCACGCCCACCCCGCAGAACGGGGCGATGCCGTCGCGGTAGCCGAGGGCGCGGCCCCCGGCGGCCGCCCGCGCGAGCCCGGCCTGCGGGCCGGTGAGGGCCGCCCAGGCGACGTCGTCGAGCGGGTGCCCGCCGGTCACGGCCAGAGGGAGTGGTACGCGTTGAGCGCCTGCTGGCCGCCGAGGTGGGCGTAGAGCACGGTCGAGTCCTTCGGGATGTCCCCGGAGCGGACCAGGTCGACGAGCCCGGCCAGCGACTTCCCCTCGTACACGGGGTCGGTGATCATCGCCTCGTACTGGGCGCCGAGGCGCATCGCCTCCATCGTCGAGTCGACGGGGATGCCGTAGAGGTCGCCGGCCCAGTCGGGCAGGAGGGTGAGCTCGTCGTCGCGCAGGTCGCGACCGAGCTCGATGACCTCGGCCGTGTGCCGGGCGATGCGCTCCAGCTGCGCCCGCGTCTTCTCGAGGGTGGCGCTGGCGTCTATGCCGATGATCCGGCGCCGCACCCCGGTGAGGTCCTCGAGCGCCGCGAAGCCGGCGACCATCCCGGCGTGCGTCGAGCACGTGACGGTGCAGACGACGACCGTGTCGAAGGTGACGCCGAGCGCCTTCTCCTGCTCGGCGACCTCGAAGGCCCAGTTCGCGAACCCGACTCCGCCGAGCGGGTGCTCGCTCGCCCCCGCGGGGATCGGGTAGGGCGTCCCTCCGGCCTCCTCGACCTCGCGCAGCGCGTCCTTCCACGAGTCGCGGATGCCGATGTCGAAGCCCGCCGGGTCCAGCCGCGCGTCGGCGCCCATCATCCGCGAGAGGAGGATGTTGCCGACGCGGTCGTTGACCGGGTCGTCCCACGGCACCCACTTCTCCTGCACCAGACGGCACTTCAGCCCGAGGTGCGCAGCGACGGCGGCGACCTGCCGGGTGTGGTTGCTCTGGTACCCGCCGATGGAGACGAGCGTGTCGGCGCCGCTGGCCAGCACGTCCGGGACGATGTACTCGAGCTTGCGGACCTTGTTGCCGCCGTAGGCCAGCCCACTGCTCACGTCCTCGCGCTTGGCCCACACCTGCGCCCCGCCGAGGTGCTCGCTCAGCCGGCGGAGGTGGTGCACCGGGCTCGGGCCGAAGGTCAGGGGGTACCGCGGGATGTCGTGCAGGCGCATGCCGCAGGTCTACCACCGCGGGAGGCCCGCGCGTCAGCCCCGTTCGCGGAGCAGGCGCGCGATCTCGGTGCGGCCCAGCCGCTCGGCGTGCTCGAGCGGGGTCACGCCCTCGGCGTCGGCGACGGACGGGTCGGCGCCGGCCTCGAGGAGGATGCGGACGATCTCCTGGTGGCGCGCTCCCCCGTCCCCGAGGATGACCGCCTCGAGCAGCGCGGTCCAGCCCAGCCGGTTGACGTGGTCGACGTCGATGCCGGTCGTCACCACCCGGCGCACGTAGTCGACGTGGCCGCGCTCGCTCGCCGGGATGACCGAGACGCCGCCGTAGCGGTTGACCTCGGTGAGGTCGGGGTCGGCGGGCAGCAGCACCTCGAGCATCGCCACGCTCCCGGTCACGCCGGTGACGAGCCACGGGGTGTCGTGACGGTCGTCGAGGGCGTCCGGGTCGGCGCCGGCGGCGACGAGCACCCGGGCGGCCTCGACGTGGTCGGCGGCCGCCGCGAGGAGCAACGGCGTGCGGTCGTGGTCGTCGCGGGCCTCGGTGTGCGCGCCGGCGTCGAGGGCGGCCCGGACGGCGTCGGCGTCCCCCGTCGACGCGGCGGCGAGGAGGTCGGTGTCGGCGGTGGTCACGGACCCCAGTGTGCGACACCGCGGGAAACGCGGGTGCGGGGCACGCGGCAGGTCGGCCATCCTGTGCCGGTGACGCACTCCCCCGACCTGCCGTCCCTCCCGTCCGGCTGCACCGAGCGTGCGCTGACCGCCGACGACCTCGACGCCGCGTACTTCGTGTACTCGAGCGCGCAGCTCGAGGACAGCGGGGTCGTCGCGCTCGAACGCGCCGACATCGAGGCCGACTGGTCGCGTCCGAGCATGGACCTCGCCGCGGACACCCGGGGTGTCCTGCGCGACGGGCGGCTCGTGGGCGCGGTGGAGGTGGCCCGGCGCGGGACCCGGGCCGAGGGCGCCGTCCACCCGCACGCGCGCGGGCACGGGGTCGGGACGTGGCTCGCGGCATGGGCCGAGGCGCGCTCGCGGGCCAGCGGAGCGGCGTCGGTGGGGCAGACGGTCCCGCGCGGGTCGGCCGGGCACCGGCTGCTGGAGGCGCGCGGCTACCGCGACGGCTGGACGTCCTGGGTGCTCGAGCTGCCGGCCGGGGCGCGCGTGCCCGAGCGTCCGCTGCCCCCGGGCTACGGGCTGCGGACCGCCGAGAGCGAGGCCGACCGGCACGCGGCGCACGAGGTCATCGAGACCGCGTTCGGTGAGTGGTCGGACCGCACCGGCGAGACCTACGACGAGTGGGCGGCCGGCACCGTGCGGCGACCCGGCTTCGAGCCGTGGAACCTCCGGGTCGCGGCGCTCGGCGACGAGGTCGTCGGCGCCTGCTTCACCGTCGTCGACGAGCGGGGGTGCGGGTTCGTCGACCAGGTCGCCGTCGCGCGCGAGCACCGCGGGCGAGGTCTCGCGCAGGCGCTCCTCGCCGACGGCTTCGGCCACGCCGCCGCGCACGGCGCGGTGCGCAGCGAGCTGTCGACCGACAGCCGCACCGGGGCGCTCGAGCTCTACCGGCGGGTGGGGATGCGGGTCTCGGCGACGTGGGTCCACCTCGTCCGCGACCACGACGGCGTCAGCCGCTGAGGCCCCGCGCGACCTCGACGTACTCGGCGCGGGCGGCCTCGGCGTCCGTCCCGCGAGCGGCGGCCCAGGCGTCGTACTTGGCGCGACCCACGAAGTCCATCATCCCCGGGCGCTTGCCACCGACGTCGCCCTCGGTGGCCTGCTTGTAGAGCGCGTAGAGGCGCAGCTTGGTGTCGTTGCCCGGGTCCTTCGTCAGCCCGGACACCGCCTCGACGGCGGCACGGAACTCGTCCTCGGTGGCCATGGCCGCGACTCTAGGCGTCGGCCCGCCCGGGGGCCAGCGCTCAGCGTCGCTTGACGAGCTCCTCGGCGACCTGGACCGCGTTGAGGGCCGCACCCTTGCGCAGGTTGTCGCCGACGACGAACAGGGCCAGCCCCCTGCCCTCGGGGGCCGCTTGGTCGGCGCGCACGCGGCCGACGAACACCTCGTCGCGCCCGGTCGCCTGGAGCGGGTTGGGCACGTCGGTGACGACGACGCCGGCGGAGCGGCCGAGCACCTCGAGCGCCTGCTCGGGGCTGATGTCGCGCTCGAACTCGGCGTGGATCGCGAGGCTGTGCCCGCTGAACACCGGGACGCGCACGCACGTGCCCGACACGCGCAGGCCGGGGATGTGGAGGATCTTGCGCGACTCGTTGCGCAGCTTCTGCTCCTCGTCGGTCTCGAGGCTGCCGTCGTCGACGAGCGAGCCCGCGAGCGGGACGACGTTGAAGCCGACCGGCACGGCGTAGACCTGCGGGTCGGGCAGGGCGAGCGCGGAGCCGTCGAGCGCGAGGTCCTTGGGGTCGCCGGCGGCGTACCCGCCGCGCAGCTGCCCGTCGAGCTCGGTGAGGCCGACGCCGCCGGAGCCGGACACGGCCTGGTAGCTCGAGACGTGCAGGCGGACGAGGCCGGCGAGGTCGTGCAGCGGCTTGAGGACCGGCATCGCGGCCATCGTCGTGCAGTTCGGGTTGGCGACGATGCCCTTCGGGATGTCGTCGAGGTCGTCGGGGTTGACCTCGGAGACGACGAGCGGCACCTCGGGGTCCTTGCGCCAGGCACTCGAGTTGTCGACGACGACCGCGCCGGCAGCGGCGACGCGGGGCGCCCACTCACGCGAGGTCGCACCGCCGGCCGAGAAGAGCGCGAGGTCGAGCCCGGAGAAGTCGGCGGTGGCCGTGTCCTCGACGGTGACGTCGCGGCCGTCCCACGGCAGCGTCGATCCGGCGGACCGCGCCGACGCGAAGTAGCGGATCTCCTCGACCGGGAAGTTCCGCTCGTGCAGGAGGGTACGCATGACCTTGCCGACCTGACCGGTCGCACCGAAGACTCCGACTCGCATGCCCGCCAGTCTAGGGAGGGCGGCGCCCGCCGGCCGTGGACGGCCCGGCATCCGGTCACCGGTCGGGCGAGCAGGCCCGAGCCGGTGGCGTGGCCGGGGCACCCCCACCCCTGGAACGGTGCACCCGGCCACGCCTGCTCTCCGCCCCGGAGGACCACGTGGCGCGACGACCTCCGTCGGCGGTGGCCGTCGCGGCACTACTGTGACCCGAGGAGCCCCGAGGGGGAAAGCGTGATTGCGAGATCTCGCAAACCGTGGGAGGGAGCAGGTCGGTGGGGACGCAGGACGGTGCCGGGGGGCACGGGTACGACGTGGGCGAGTTCTTCCGGTGGGTGCAGGCGCTCGCTGTCCGGGGCGACCCCCGGATGGAACCGCTCGGCGACCTCGCGCCGGCCTTCGAGTCGGGCATCGCCGCGCTCGCCGGGTCGGTCCGCCGCAGCATCTGGCACATGACGTTCCGCCCCACGTGGTCGGAGGTCCGGATGGCCCGACCGCTCGCCGACGCCTCGCGGCGGACCGGCATCGACGGCCGCTACGTCACCGACCGCGTCACCTCGGCCCGCCTGCCGGTGCTCGCCAGCCACCACCACCCGTACTTCCGGCACCACCCGGTCCACGCGCCCCTGCTCGTCGTCGACGCCCGCCGGGTCTACGTCGGCGCGCCGCCCGGCCACGAGCTCGCCGGCTCGGTGTGGACGAGCACCGCACCCCAGGTCGTCGGCGGCGCGGTGCGCGCCTTCGACGCCGTCTGGCGGGCCGCCGTCGACCCCCACCCGGGCGACACGGCACCGTTCACCCGACGCATGGTCGAGATCGCCTTCCACCTGACGGACGGCGCGAGCGACCGGGAGATCGCGCGGGCCATCGGGGTCTCGGAGCGGACGGTCTCGGCCGAGGTCGCCGAGCTCATCCGTCGCCTCGGCGCGCGCAACCGGTCGCACGCCATCGCCCTCATCGGCGACGCCGGCCCCTGACCCGCTGCGGGTCCGCATCACCCCCTTTAGGCTGGGCCGCCCCACCAGACCCAGGAGACGCCGCCGTGCCCCACCCGTCCGCGATGGAACGCCTCGTCGTCCACGTGGGTCGGCTCGCCGCGCAGGGCTCTTCGGTGCTGCGACCGCTGCCCCGGCTCGCGGACGCCCTGGTCGAGCTCGACGCGGTCGAGGCCCGCACGCAGTGCAGCGTGTGGAACATGCAACGCGAGATCCGGCTCCCGGTCGTGCGGCTCGCCACTCACCTCGACGCTCGTTCGCGCAGCCGCCAGGTCGAGGAGCGCACCATCTACCCGGTGGCCCGAGCGAGGACCCGCCCCTTGGTGACGACGTTCGAGCCCGCGATGCGCCTGGCACCGGTCGACATGCCCCTCCTCGTCGCGGACGAGCGCGACGTCGTGCTCGGCCTTGCGGCGCGGGACGGCGACGTGTTCGCGTGGGCGTGCGACGACCCCGAGGTGGCGGAGCCGGCCTCTCGGGCCTTCCTCGAGACCTGGAAGGCCGCGCGATCGTGGGAGGAGGCCGGGCTGCGGCCGCCGCTGGCCCCCCGCCGGTTCCACGTCGCGCTCGGCATGGCCGACGGCCTGAGCGACCGCGAGATCGCCGAGACCCTCGGGGTCAGCCCGCGCACCGTCGCCGTCGAGGTCCGCGCGGTCCTCGACTGGCTCGGTGCCCGCAACCGGGGGCACGGCATCGCGATGCTCGTGGGGGCCGCGTGAACCGGCACGTCGGGGCCGCCCTGCGGCTGGCCGAGCGCGTCCGGCGGCTCCTCGCCACGAGGGACCCGGCCCTGCGGCCCCTCGGGGAGGGCCAGGCCCTCATCGCGACCTTCGAGGAGCTCGAGGCCGGGACCACGCGGTCCCTCTGGCTGGCCGGCGACCGGCACGTGCCGTCGACGGCGCGCGGGATGCGCGCGCTCAACGACCGCTCGCGCGCGCGCGGCATCGAGGAGCGGGTCGTGTTCTCCACGGCCCACGCCCGGTCCTCCCCGCTGCTGACCACCTTCGACCCCCACGCGCGCATCGGGCCGGTGCCCCTCAAGCTCCTCCTCCTCGACGAGCGCTACCTGGTTGTCCCGGGCCCGGACGGTGTGGGGGTCTCGGGCTCCGCGTGCGGCACCGACGACCCCGACCTCGTCGCGCTCGGGGCCGCGGCGTTCGAGGAGACCTGGGCGCGGTCGGTGCCGTGGCCCGAGGTCGGCCTGCTCCCGCCCCTGCCGGACCGGACCTTCGGCGTCGCGCTCCTGCTCCTCGACGGGTGCTCCGACCACGAGATCGCCGACCGGCTGGGCGTCAGCGCCCGCACCGTGTCCCTCGAGGTGCGGGCCGTCGTCCGATGGCTGGGGGCGCGCAACCGGGCGCACGCGGTCGCGATGCTCGTTGGCGCCGCGTGACCCCGCCGCGCCCGGCCACGAGCACCCTCGCCGCCCGGGTCCGGGCCCTGCTCGACCGACGCGACCCCGTCCTCCGGCTGCTCGGCGAGGGCCGAGACCTCGCCCGCGTCGTCGCAGAGCTCGAGACCAGCGCCGAGCACTCGTTCTGGCGGATGGCGGACCGGCACGTCCCCTCGATCGCCCGGGTCATGCGCGAGGTCCCGCGGCCGCCTCGACTCCGCGCCCTCCAGGAGCGTGTCGTGTTCTCCGCGACCCACGCCCACGAGTCGCCCCTCCTGACGTCCTTCGAGCCCGGGTGCCTGGTGGGGCCGGTCCACCAACGCCTCACGCTCGTCGATGGGCGCTGCCTCGTCGTGCCCGGCCAGGACGGCGCCGCGGTCGTGGGGTCGGCCTATGGGACCGACGACCCCGCCCTCGTCGCCCTCGCGCACGCCGCATTCGAGGAGGCATGGGTGACCGCCGTGCCCTGGCGCGAGGCCGGGCTGCGTCCCCCGCTGCCGCTGAGACGTTTCCGTATGGCTCTCCTGTTGCTCGAGGGGCACTCCGACCAGGAGATCGCCGACGAGCTCGGCGTCGGGCCGCGCACCGTCTCGCGCGAGGTCCGCGAGGTCGTCGCGTGGCTCGGCGCGCGCAACCGCTCGCACGCCGTGGCGCTGCTCGTCGGCGCCGGCGCACCCTGACGAGCCGTCGCGTCAGAACCCGAGGCGCTGCATCTGTTTGGGGTCGCGCTGCCAGTCCTTGGCCACCTTGACGTGGAGGTCGAGGTGCACCCGCTGCCCGAGCAGCGCCTCGATGCCGCGCCGGGCGTTCGTGCCGACCTCCCGCAGACGGGAGCCGCCGCGGCCGATGACGATCGCCTTCTGGCTGTCGCGCTCGACGAACACGTGGACGCGCACGTCGAGGAGCGGGTCGTCGGCCGGCCGGTCCTCGCGCTGGACCATCTCCTCGACGACGACGGCGAGGCTGTGCGGCAGCTCGTCGCGGACACCCTCGAGCGCCGCCTCGCGGACGAGCTCGGCGACCATGACGGCCTCCGGCTCGTCGGTCAGCTGGCCGTCGGGGTAGAGCGGGCCGGGCGAGGGCGGCAGGTAGCCGGACAGCACCTGCGCCACCTCGTCGACCTGGTCGCCGCGGGTCGCGGAGCACGGCACGATCGCGTCCCAGTCGCCCAGCCGGTCGACGGCGATGAGGTGCTCGGCGAGACGCCGGCGGTCGACCGAGTCGGACTTCGTCGCGATGGCGACGACCGGCACGCGCCGGCCGCGGCGCAGCTCGGCGAGCTCGTTCGCGATGAACTGGTCGCCCGGGCCGACGCGCTGGTCCGAGGGCAGGCAGAAGCCGATGACGTCCACCTCGAGCAGCGTCTCGCGGACGAGGTCGTTGAGGCGCTCACCGAGGAGCGTCCGGGGCCGGTGCAGGCCCGGCGTGTCGACGAGGACGAGCTGGCTCGCGTCCGTCGTCACGATGCCGCGGATGGTGTGCCGCGTCGTCTGCGGCTTGCTCGAGGTGATGGCGACCTTCGACCCGACGAGCGCGTTGGTCAGGGTCGACTTGCCCGCGTTGGGGCGGCCGACGAAGCAGGCGAACCCGGCGACGTAGCCCTCCCGCGCGGCGATGGGGGTGCTGTCGGTCATCCGACGCTCTCCTCGAGCTCGGCGTCGGCGGGCTGCTCGGGGGCGACCCGCTCGACGAGGACGGTGGCGACGCGGTGGCGCCGCCCGGACATGCGCTCGGCCGTGAGCCGCAGCCCCGCCACCTCGCAGGAGGACCCGACGATCGGCACGAGGCCGGTCGTCTTGCCGATGAGGCCGCCGACGGTGTCGACCTCGTCCTCGTCGAGGTCGACGTCGAAGAGCTCGGCGAGGTCGTCGATGTGCATCGTCGCCGCGACGCGCGTGCGGCCGTCGGGCAGCTCCTCGACCTCGAAGGCCTCGCGGTCGTACTCGTCGGTGATCTCGCCGACGATCTCCTCGAGGATGTCCTCGATCGTCACGATGCCGGCGGTGCCGCCGTACTCGTCGACGACGACGGCGAGGTGGGTCTGCTCGAGCTGGAGCTCGCGCATGAGGGCGTCGACCGGCTTGCTCTCGGGGACGAAGCGCGCCGGGCGCATCAGCTCGGTGACCGGCAGGGTGACGGCCGCCGGGTCGGCGTTCATCCGCCGCACGACGTCCTTGAGGTAGAGGATGCCGACGACGTCGTCGACGCTCTCGCCGACGACCGGGATGCGCGAGAACCCCGAGCGGAGGAACAGCTTCATCGCCTGGCGGCAGACCCGGTCGTCGTCGACGGCGACCATGTCGGTGCGCGGGACCATCACCTCGCGCGTCAAGGTGTCGCCGAGCTCGAAGACGGAGTGGATCATCTCGCGCTCGTCGGAGTCGATGAGCCGGTTCTCGCGGGCGACGTCGACGAGGTCGCGCAGCTCGGACTCGCTCTCGAACGGCCCGTCGCGGAAGCCCTTGCCCGGCGTCACGGCGTTGGTCAGCGCGATGAGCAGGCGCGAGAACGGGCCGAGGACCCGGCGCAGCCAGATCGCCACGGGCGCCGCGAGCAGGGCGACGCGCGAGCTGTGCTGGCGGCCGAGGGTGCCCGGCGAGACACCGACGATGGCGAAGCTGATGAGCGCCATGACGCCGATCGCCACGAGGAACGGCTGCCACGTGCCCTCGACGAGCGCGACCGCGGCGAGGGTGACCATCACGGCGGCGGTCGACTCGGCGATGACCCGCAGGAACGACAGCACGGAGAGGTAGGCGGCGGTGTCGCCGACCACCCGGACGAGCGCGGTGGCGCCGGGGCGGCCCTCGTCGGCCAGCTCCTCGGCGCGCACCCGCGACATCCGCTGGAAGGCCGACTCGGCCATCGAGATGAGGAACGCGACGACGGTCGCGAGGACGGCCGCGACGACGAGCCGGGTCATGGGGTCCTCCGGCTCAGGTGCTCGGTCGGCCGCGCGTGGCAAGGAAGGTGAGGAGGAGCTGGCGCTGCAACTCGAACATCTCCTTCTCCTCCTCGGGCTCGGCGTGGTCGAAGCCGAGGAGGTGGAGGATGCCGTGCGTCGTGAGCAGGAGCAGCTCCTCCTCGGTGGCGTGGCCGGCCTCGCGGGCCTGCTTCGCGGCGACGGTCGGGCAGAGCACGATGTCGCCGAGGACGCCCTCCTGCGGCGGCACGCCGTCGCGCCCGGGACGCAGCTCGTCCATCGGGAAGCTCATGACGTCGGTCGGGCCGGGCAGGTCCATCCACTGCACGTGGAGGGTCTCCATCGCGGCCTCGTCGACGAGACGCAGGCAGAGGTCCGCCTGCGGGTGGACGCGCATCTCCTGGAGGACGTAGCGCGCGCAGGCGACGAGCTCGAGCTCGTCGAGCGCGACCTCGGTCTCGTTGAGGACGTCGATGCTCATGCGCCCGGGCCGTCCTGCGGGGAGGGGCGGCGGGTCGGCGCGCGGCGCGGACCCTTCTGCTGGCCGGCGTCCCAGCGGTCGTAGGCGTCGACGATGTGCCCGACGAGCCGGTGGCGCACGACGTCGGCGGCCGTCAGCTCGGAGAAGTGGACGTCCTCGATGTCGCCGAGGATGTCGCGCACGATCCGCAGGCCGCTCGTCGTGCCGCCGGGGAGGTCGACCTGCGTGACGTCACCGGTGACGACCATCTTCGAGCCGAAGCCGAGGCGGGTGAGGAACATCTTCATCTGCTCGCCCGAGGTGTTCTGCGCCTCGTCGAGGATGATGAACGCGTCGTTCAAGGTGTTGTGCGTGACCAGGTAGTCGTCGGTCACGTAGAGCGAGTCGGCCGCCGCGACCTGGATGCACATGGTCTCGGCGGTGCCCGCCGGCTCGATCGACTCGATGTAGCGCATCGGCCGGCCACCGCCGTGGCGGAGGAACGTGTCGCGCTTGCGCCCCAGGCGGAACGGGACGTAGCCCTCCGGGAGGCGGAGCTCGACCGTGTAGGAGTCGTGGCGGTGCTCGACGGGACGCCCCTTGGCCAGGCCGGGCGCGCGCCCGGCGGCCGGGCGGACCCGCCAGGTCGCCACCCCACCGAGGGAGCGGACGATCGCGACGACGTCGTCGCGCAGTCGGGGCGAGGTGGTCGAGTACTGGACCCGGCAGGTCCGGTCGACCTGGGTGACGGGGCCACCGTCCGAGTCGAGCAGCCCCTCGAGGACGGCGAGCCTCACCCACGGCGCGTTGTCGAGGTAGACCGGCGGGACGAACTTCGTGTGGGACGTCGTGCCGGCGAGGCCGAGAGCGCGCACCACCTCGGTGACGGGGTTGGCGACCCGGAGCCCGCCGCGACCGTGGCCGCGGTGACGCAGGACGTGGTCGTAGCCGTCCTTGCGCGTGACGTCCACGGCGAGCAGGGGCTCACCGAGGGCCTCCTGGAGGCGCTCGACGAGCTCGGGGTCGGCCGTCGTGAAGGACGGAGTCGTCGACGTCGTGAGGCGGCCGTCGCCGAGGAGCAGCCCGAGTGCGTACGGGTCCATCGGCACGTCCTGGGGCACGACCTCGACGGCCTCTACGAGGGGCAGCTCGAACCGGTGGACGTGGCCCCGGCGCAGGCGACCGACCATGTCGGACGTCTGCACGGTGCGCCAGCGCCCCCGCCGCTTGTCCTCCGGGGTGCGGACAGTCCACAGGTGCTCGCCGCAGGCGAGGGTCGAGGCGCCGTCCTGCGTGGTGACGCGGAAGACCTCCTTCCGGCCCTGCGGGTAGACACCGATCACGGGCGTGGGACGGCCGTCCGAGCCGGTGACGAGGTCACCCACCTGCAGGTCACCGAAGCGGCGGAAGCCATCAGGGGTGTGGACCCGGCTGTCGAGGGGCTGCGCGCGGCCGCGCATGTAGGCCAGGGGCGCGACCTCGACGGTGCCGGACGCCATGAGCTTCGGGATCGACTCCGGGTCGACCATGTCGTGCAGCGCGTCGTAGAGCGGTCGCAGGTAGGGGTCGATCTTGTCGTTGAGCGTGCCGGGCAGGAAGCCCAGCCGCTCCCCCGCCTCGACGGCCGGACGCGTGAGGATGATCCGGTTGACCTGCTTGGCCTGGAGGGCCGCGACCGCCTTGGCCATCGCGAGGTAGGTCTTGCCGGTGCCGGCGGGCCCGATGCCGAAGACGACGGTGTTCGCGTCGATCGCCTCGACGTAGCGCTTCTGGTTGAGCGTCTTCGGCCGGATGGTGCGCCCGCGGTTGCTGACGATGTTCATCGTCAGGACGTCGGCGGGACGCTCGACGGTCTGCGCGCGGAGCATCTGGATGGAGCGCTCGACGGCGTCGCGGTTGAGCGGCTGGCCGCCGTCGATGACGTCCAGGAGCTCGTCGATGAGGCGCTCGATGAGGGCGACCTCGGCGCTGGGGCCGGCGAGGTGGAACTCGTTGCCGCGCACGTGCACCTGCACCTGCGGGAACTGGCGCTCCATCGTCCGGAGCATCTCGTCACGGGGACCGAGCAGCGTCACCATCTGGACGTCGGCCGGGATCGTGACCGTGTGCAGCGGCACGTGCGGTTGGCTGGGGCTGGAGCCGGCGTCGGGGGCCGGGCCGTCGTTCTGCGCGTCTGACATCGTCGGGCCAGTCTAGAGGCCCGCACCGACGGGCATCACGCGGGAATGCGCGCCGGTCAGCCGGGGGGCCAGGTCAGCTCGCGCCCCCCGAGGACGTGCAGGTGGCAGTGGAACACCGTCTGCTGCGCCGCCGCGCCGGTGTTGGCGACGAGCCGGAACCCCTCGAGGCCCTCGTCGTCGGCGACACGGGCCGCGAGCGCGACGGCGTCGGCCAGCTCCTCGGGCGACTCGGCGGCGAGCGTCCCGACGTCGGGGACGTGCCGGCGCGGGATGACGAGGACGTGCGTCGGCGCCTGGGGGCCGATGTCGCGGAAGGCCAGCGAGTGGTCGGTCTCGGCGACGACGTCGGCCGGGACCTCACCCGCGAGGAGGCGGCAGAACAGGCACTCGGAGGTCTCGCTCATGGACCGACCCTAGATGTACCCGGCCATCAGGTTGGTGACAGACGGCTGGTCGGTGGGAGTCCGCCGAGGGCGGTGTGGCGTCGCTGAGTGTTGTACAGCTCGAGCCAGGGGGCAAGGGCGTCGGCGCGGGCTTGGTTGCTGGTGAAGACCTGCCGGTAGGCCCATTCGG